>NZ_JAUZUQ010000019.1:0-93196 GCF_031844105.1 Acidovorax sp. PRC11
ATCACCACAATCTCTTGCAGCACCTCCGATCAGCGAAGCCTTGAATTCTACACCAGTTTTTAGCACCAGCGCAAGTTTTTCAAAACTTTTCTCAACCACCCTCGCTACCTGCAATCTCCGCAACCACCTTCCGGCTGTTGCTAATCTTCAGTAGCGAAGCCCACGAGTATACACACAGTTTTCGTCACAGGGTCCATTTTTCCATCAATTTTTCCGGCGTGAGGTGGTCGTACCCCTCGAACGGCTGATGGATCCACGGATTGGTGGGCAGGAACTCCACGGAATAGTCGGGCGTGAAGGTCGACATGGCCTTGGTCCAGATCACCGCGCTGCGCAGCTCGGTGATGGGAGCGTAGTTGGTCTTGAGCATGGAGATCACGGCGTTCAGGGTGTGGCCGGAATCCGCCAGGTCGTCCACCAGCAGCACGCGGCCGGCGATCTCGCCCTTGGGCGTGGTGATGAAGCGTGCGATGTCCAGGTGGCCCTGCACCGTGCCGGCCTCGGCACGGTAGGAGCTGGTGGACATGATCGCCAGGGGCTTGTCGAAGATCCGGCTCAGGATGTCGCCCGGGCGCAGGCCGCCACGGGCCAGGCACAGGATGGTGTCGAACTGCCAGCCCGACTGGTGCACCTTCAACGCCAGCTTTTCGATGAGGCCGTGGTATTCGTCGTAGCTTACGTAGAGGTGCTTGCCGTCTTCTGTCAACATGGATGGGGGCTCCGGGGGCTCTGTGCCTGAAATGGGTTGCTGTTCGGGGCGCGGTCGGTCACTGGGCAGCGTAGGGGTGCTGCATCATGATGGTGTGATCGCGGTCGGGGCTGGTGGAGATGACGGCGATCGGCACGCCCGTCACTTCGGCGATGCGCTCGAGGTAGCGGCGTGCGTTGGCGGGCAGCGCGTCGTAGCGCGTGACACCGACGGTGGAGTCGCTCCAGCCCGCAAGAGTTTCATAGACGGGCACGCAGCGTGCGATCTCTTCGGCGCCCATGGGCAGGATGTCGATGCGTTCGCCGTCCAGGTCGTAGCCGACGCAGAGCTTGAGCTCCTCCAGGCCGTCCAGCACGTCGAGCTTGGTGATGCACAGGCCCGTGAGGCCGTTGACCTGGGCGCTGCGCTTGAGCAGCGCGGCGTCGAACCAGCCGCAACGGCGGCTGCGGCCCGTGGTCACGCCCTTCTCGGCGCCGACGGTGCTCATGTGGTAGCCGGGAGTGCCGGGCTTTTCCCAGTCGAGTTCGGTGGGGAACGGGCCGCCGCCGACACGGGTGCAGTAGGCCTTGGTGATGCCGAGCACGTAATGCAGCAGGTTCGGGCCCACGCCGGCACCGGCCGCCGCATTGCCCGCCACGCAGTTGCTGGAGGTCACATACGGATAGGTGCCGTGGTCCACGTCGAGGAGCGTGCCCTGCGCGCCTTCGAACAGCAGGTTGGCACCGGCGGTGTGCGCGTCGTTGAGCTCGCGGGACACGTCCGCGATCATCGGCTTGAGCAGTTCGGCATGGCGCATGGCCTCTTCATAGACCGCGTCGAACTGCACTTCGCCGTCCTTCAGATAGGGCTGCAGTGCGCTGCCGAACTGGAAGGAGCCGGAATTCAGGAACGTCTTGAGGACGTGGTTGTGCAGGGCCAGCAGGTCCTTGAGCTTGGCGGCGAAGCGCTCGGGGTGCTTCAGGTCCTGGACGCGCAGGGCGCGGCGCGCCACCTTGTCTTCATAGGCGGGGCCGATGCCGCGGCCGGTGGTGCCGATCTTCTCGCTGCCGCCGTGCTCGCGGGCCGCTTCGCGGGCCACGTCGAGTGCCGCGTGGAACGGGAGGATCAGCGGGCAGGCCTCGCTGATGCGCAGGCGCGAACGCACTTCCACGCCCGCCTTCTCCAGGCCTTCGATCTCTTCGAGGAGCTTGGCGGCCGACAGCACCACGCCGTTGCCGATGTAGCACTTCACGCCGGGACGCATGATCCCGCTGGGAATCAGGTGGAGCGCGGTCTTCACGCCGTTGATGACGAGGGTGTGGCCGGCGTTGTGCCCGCCCTGGAACCGGACGACGCCCTGCGCGCTTTCGGTGAGCCAATCGACGAGCTTGCCCTTGCCCTCGTCGCCCCACTGGGTGCCCACCACCACTACGTTCCGTCCTTTGATAGCTGCTTCCATGTCTGACCTGCTTCGATTCAATGTTCAATCAATGGGGGAGGGTCCGCACGGCCCACTGGCCCTGCTCGAACACCAGTTCGCGGTCGCACTGGAATTCCTGGACTTCGCTTTCGTGCCCGGGGAGCACGCACACCACGGTTTCACCTGCCTGGCGGAGCCGCGCGATGCATTGGTGGGCCTCCGGCGTGTCGGCCCAGGGTGCCTTGATGGCGGCCTTGAGCGTCCGGGGGGGCACGAGGCCGACCAGTTGTTTGACGTCGAGGCTGAACCCCGCGGCGGGCCGGGTCCTGCCGAAGGCGGCGCCGACCTCGTCGTAGCGGCCGCCGCGCACCACGGCATCGGAGGCGCCGCGGGCATAGATGGTGAAGCGCGCGCCGCTGTAGTACGAATAACCGCGGAGGTCGGCGAGATCGAACGAGACGGCGTGGCCCGGCAGGTGCGAGGCGATGGATTTCAGATGGGCGAGCGCCGCGTCGACACCGGGGAAGCCGCGCAGCGCGTGCCGCGCTTCGTCCAGCACGCGTTCGTCGCCGTAGAGGCGCGACACCGCCATGAGCGCGTCGCGCGTGGCGGCGGGCAGCTGGGCCGATGCGCTGGCGAGTTCCGACGCATCCTTGGCGGCCAGCGCGGCGTGGATCTTCCGCACGGTGTGCGGGTCCGGCGCCGCCGGTTCCAGCAAGGCACGCACGATGCGGGCGTCCGACAGGTCGACGCTGATGCCCTGGACCCCGGCGAGGTTGAGGCAGTCGAGCGCGAGCAGCACAGATTCCAGATCGGCTTCCATGCCGGCATGGCCGTAGATTTCCGCGCCGAACTGCAGCGGCTCGCGGGTGGCGCGGGGCCGGTCGGGGCGCGTGTGCAGCACGGGACCGCAGTAGCAGAGCCGGGTGACGCCCGTGCGGTTCAGGAGGTGGGCGTCGATGCGGGCGACCTGCTGCGTCATGTCGGCCCGCAGGCCGATGGACCGGCCGGACAGCTGGTCGACCAGTTTGAACGTCTGGAGATCGAGCGCTTCTCCCGTGCCGGACAGCAGGGATTCCAGGTGCTCCAGCAGAGGCGGCATGACGAGCTCGTAGCCGTAACCCCGTGCGGTGTCGATGAGCCCTCGACGCAGTTCTTCGATGTGCCGGGCCTCCGAAGGCAGGACATCGGCAATGTGATCCGGCAGGACCCAAGCGGACATGAGAAAGGGAGGTCTGTTAAAAACGCGATTCTACCGGGCACTGGCTGGCAGGAGGGTCACGCCGCGGACGCGCGGGTCCGCAGCACCGGCATCCGGCGGATGGGGAGACGCCTGCGGTGGGCGGCCCGGACAGGATGCCGGCCCGCGAGGGCCCGGCACACCTGCCGCCGCACGGGGCTCAGTTGCGGGGAGCCGGAGCGGGAGCGGCGCCGCGGAAATTCTTGAAGAATTCCGAGGACGACGGGTCCACCACCATCACGTCGCTCTTCTTGCTGAAGCTGGACTTGTAGGCTTCCAGGCTGCGGTAGAACTGGGCGAACTGGGGATCGCGGCCGAAGGCTTCGGCGTAGACGCGCGCGGCGTCGGCATCGCCCTCGCCCTTGATCTTCTGGGCGTCGCGGTAGGCGTTGGCGATGGTGATCTCGCGCTGCCGATCGGCATCGGCGCGAATCTTCTCGCCCTCGGCGGCACCAGTGGAGCGCAGCTCGTTGGCCACGCGCTTGCGCTCGGCCTCCATGCGGCGGTAGACCGACTCGGTGATGGCCTCGACGTAGTCCACGCGGGTGATGCGTACGTCCACGACGTCCACGCCCCAGGGCTTGGCGCCCTTGACGACTTCCAGCACTTCCTTCTTCACGTCCGACATGAGCGCATCGCGCTTGTCGGACAGCAGTTCCCGGACCGTGCGGCGGTTGACTTCCTCCTGGAAGGCGTTGCGCACCACGCGGTTGAGCTGCAGGGCACCGGCGTTCTCGTCCAGGCCCACGTTGCGGATGTATTCCGACGGCTCGGAGATGCGCCAGCGGACGTACCAGTCGATCACGACGCGCTGCTTCTCGGCCGTGAGCATCGACTCGGTGTCGGTGCTGTCGAGCGTGAGCAGGCGCTTGTCGATGTAGCGCACGTTCTGGAACGGCGGCGGCAGCTTGAAGTTCAGGCCCGGCTCGGTGATGACGTCCTTGATCTGCCCCAGCTGGTAGACCACGCCGAACTGGCGCTGGTCGACGACGAAAAGCATGGAGCTGAGCAGGGCGAGCACCACCAGCAGGGAGGAAACGATGAATCCGACTCTGTTCACGACTGTTGCTCCCTCGGATTAGCGGACTTCACGATCCCGGGTGCGGCTGGTGTCGCGCGCCCGTGGGTCGATGGGGAATGCCTGGGTGGTGCTGGAAGGTATCGACGACGAGGCCGATGCGGGGGGTGCCTCCGGCGTGGTCGCGGCGGCGGCACCGCTCTGGGACACGTTCTGCATGATCTTGTCGAGCGGCAGGTAGAGCAGGTTCGAGCCCTGGCGGGAATCGACCAGCACCTTGGTGACGTTCGAGTAGATCTGCTGCATGGACTCGATGTAGAGGCGGTCGCGGGTGACCTGCGGCGCCTTCTGGTATTCGGCCAGGACGGAGCTGAAGCGCTGCGCATCGCCCTGGGACTGGGCGACGATGCGCGCCTTGTACGCGGCGGCCTCCTCGGTGAGGCGGGAAGCGGTACCGACGGCGCGCGGAATCACGTCGTTGGCATAGGCCTGGGCCTCGTTCTTGGCGCGCTCGCGCTCCTGGCCGGCCTTGAGCACGTCGTCGAACGACGCCTGCACCTGCTCGGGCGGGCGCACGCCGCCCTGCTGCAGGTTGATGCCCACCACTTCCACGCCGATCTTGTAGCGGTCGAGGATGGACTGCATGAGCTTGCGCACGCGCGGGGCGATCTGGTCGCGCTCCTCGGCGAGCGCCGTGTCCATGCGCATGCTGCCCACGATCTCGCGCACCGAGGTTTCCGCCACCTGGATGACGGCCTCGGCCGGGTTGCGGCTCTCGAACAGCCAGGCGCGCGCATCGTTCAGCCGGTACTGCACGGCGAACTTGATCTCGACGATGTTCTCGTCCTGCGTGAGCATGGCCGATTCGCGCAGGCCGGTGCTCTTGATGATGCTGTCGCGGCCGACGTCCACCGAGCGGATCTGCGTGACGAACACCAGTTCATGCCGCTGGATGGGATACGGCAGGCGCCAGTTGAAGCCGGCGTTCACCGTGCTCTTGTACTTGCCGAACTGGGTGATGACGGCCTGCTGGCCTTCCTGCACGATAAAGAAGCCGGAGCCGAGCCAGATCAGGACCGCCACGCCGGCGATGAGGCCGACGCCCACCCCGGTGTTCTTCATGTCGGGCTGGAAGCCGCCGCCGGAGCCGTTGCCGTTGCCCGGGCCGCGCCCGCCGCCGTTGCGGCCGCCGAACAGGCCGCCGAGCTTGCGGTTGAGGTCGCGCCAGAGTTCGTCGAGGTCGGGCGGCTGGCCCTGCGGATCGCGGCCGCGGTTGCCGGACGGCGGCAACGGCCGCTCGGAATCGGGACGGTTTCCGCCTTCACCCTTCTCATCGCTGCGCCCCCAGCGCGGATCATTCAAGTTGAACATGCCCCGGATGCGTTCAGGCAGCGTCGCCCAGCGCCAGGCTCTGAGAGGATGATTCATGCGATAGGTCTCTGGTTTTCGAGAAGATGGTCTCGCGGCATTGTGCCCAACTGGCCTCACTGCGCCGGAAATTCAGCATCGGGGCCTGGGGTCATGGCCGGCTGATCCCGGCCGGACCGCGCCGCGGCCGCCAGCTGGCCCCGCAGTTCGGGCAAGCCCTGCCCCGTGCGCGCACTCACGAACAGCTTCGGCAGCTGGCGGCCATCCCATTCATAGGTGTCCTGCATCGTGAGCGGCTGCTGGCCTTCCGGCACGGCATCGAGCTTGTTGAACACCAGGAGCTGCGGGATGTCGCCGGCTCCGATCTCCGCGAGCACCTTCTGCACTTCGGCGATCTGCTCGGGAAAGTCGGGATTGGACGCATCCACGACGTGCAGCAGCAGGTCCGCATCGACGGCCTCCTGCAGCGTAGCCTGGAAGGCGTCGATCAGCCCGTGCGGCAGGTCGCGGATGAAGCCCACCGTGTCCGAGAGGGAGACCGTGCCCTCGAGTTCGGACAGGTAGAGCTGGCGCGTCGTCGTGTCGAGCGTCGCGAACAGCTGGTCGGCGGCATACGCCCGCGCCTTCACGAGGGCATTGAAGAGCGTGGACTTGCCGGCATTGGTGTAGCCCACCAGGGAGATGTTGAAGGTCTCCCGGCGCGCGCGCTGGCGCCGCTGGGTCGCACGCTGGCGCTTGACCTTCTGCAGCCGCTCGCGGGTGCGCTTGATCGCATCGTCGATCATGCGGCGGTCAAGCTCGATCTGGGTTTCGCCGGGGCCGCCGCGCGCGCCGATCCCGCCGCGCTGGCGCTCCAGGTGGGACCAGCGGCGGACCAGGCGGGTGCTCAGGTACTGCAGCCGGGCCAGTTCCACCTGCAGCTTGCCCTCGTGGCTGCGGGCGCGCTGGGCGAAGATTTCCAGGATGAGCAGGGTCCGGTCGGTGACCGGCAGTTCGAGATGCCGCTCGAGGTTGCGCTGCTGCGCCGGGCTCAGGGCCTGGTCGAACAGCACCTCGACGGCACCGTGCATCTGGGCGAGGGTACGGATCTCGTCCGCCTTGCCGCTGCCCACGAAGAGCGCGGCGTCGGGCGCCTTGCGCTTGCAGGTCAGGCGCGCCACGGGCTGCAGCCCGGCGGTCTGCGCCAGCAGGCCGAGCTCTTCCAGCTCGGCGTCGAAATGGGGAAGACCGAAATCCACCCCCACCAGGAGGACGGGAGCGGATTGCGGTTCAGGGGAGGAGGAGGAACTCAAGACAGCAGCCTGGACGGGGCGTGTGCCCCGCACAGGATGTACCTACACGGGCGCAGGAGTTTCAATGGCCGGCATCGGTTTCCGCAGGCTCGGCCGTCGAGAAATTGACGGCGCGCCCGGGAACGATGGTGGAGATCGCGTGCTTGTAGACCATCTGGGTGACGGTGTTGCGCAGCAGGACCACGTATTGGTCGAAGGATTCGATCTGCCCCTGCAGCTTGATACCGTTGACCAGGTAGATGGAGACAGGCACGTGCTCGCGGCGCAGTGCGTTCAGGAAGGGGTCTTGAAGAAGTTGACCTTTGTTGCTCACGATATTCTCCGTGTTCAGGAATATTGTTGTAAAGCTGCACCTTACCACAGCCTTTCGTCGCCCCAGACAAAGACGGGGCAATGACGGGATGTGCGCCTACGAATCGCCGTCGTCGGCGTACGGGTTGTGCGATGTCTTCATTTCGATGCGCAGCGGCGTGCCCACGAGGTTGAATTCCTTGCGGAACCGCCCTTCGAGGAAACGCTTGTACGCATCGGTGACGTGCTCCAGCGAGTTGCCGTGGATCACGATGACGGGAGGGTTCATGCCGCCCTGGTGGGCGTACCGCATCTTGGGGCGGTACATGCCCGAACGCTTGGGCGTCTGGAACTGCACGGCCTCGAGCAGCAGCCGGGTCAGCACCGGGGTGGGCATCTTGCACGTGGCGGACTTGTGCGCCTGCGCGATCGAGGTCCACAGCGGGCCCAGGCCCTGGCGCTTCTTCGCGGAGATGAAATGCAGGGTGGCGAATTTCAGGAACGACAGCCGCGTCTCGATGGAACGCTCGAGCATCTGGCGGCCGTAGTCGTCCACGGCGTCCCACTTGTTCACGGCGAGCACGACGGCGCGGCCGCTCTCGAGGATGTAGCCGGCGATGTGGGCATCCTGGTCGGTGACGCCCTGGGTGGCGTCCAGCAGCAGCAGCACGACGTTGGCGGACTCGATGGCCTGCAGGGTCTTGACCACCGAGAACTTCTCGATCGCCTCGAATACCTTGCCCTTGCGCCGCAGGCCCGCGGTGTCGATGAGCTCGAACTTCTGGCCGTTGCGCTCGAAGGGCACGGAGATCGCGTCCCGCGTCGTGCCCGGCATGTCGAAGGCGACGAGGCGCTCCTCGCCGAGCCAGGTGTTGATGAGCGTGGACTTGCCGACGTTGGGGCGGCCGGCGACCGCCAGGCGGATGGGCTTGTCCTCGCCGTCGTCCTCTTCGTCGTCGGGTTCGGGGAGGTGCAGCGTTTCCAGCGCCGTTTCCAGCAGGCTGCGCACGCCCTGGCCATGGGCCGCGGAGACGGGGAGGACCTCGCCCAGGCCCAGTTCGTAGAACTCGGCCAGCTGGGCGCCCCCCAGCATGCCCTCGGCCTTGTTGCCGACGAGCAGACAGGGCTTGCCCAGGCGCCGCAGGTAATTGGCGATGTCGTGGTCCTGCGCCGAGATGCCGGCGCGTGCGTCCACGACGAAGATGACCACGTCCGCTTCGGCCACGGCCTGCTGCGTCTGCTTGGCCATCTCGCGGTAGATGCCCGAGGAGGCATCGGGCTCGAAGCCCCCGGTGTCGATGACGATGTATTCGTGCCTGCCCAGCCGGCCGTTGCCGTAGTGCCGATCGCGCGTGAGGCCCGCGAAATCCGCGACGATCGCGTCGCGCGATTTCGTGAGCCGGTTGAACAGGGTGGACTTGCCCACGTTGGGGCGGCCCACCAGAGCGATGACTGGCTTCATCCGAGCATTTTCCTGTCTGGCATGGCGCCGGTCATTCGGGCCGGAATCCGTAGATGCCGCCGTTGCGCGTCACCACCACCAGCGTCTCGCCGGCGGCGACCGGTGCGGCAGCGACGCCCGAGCCGTCGGTGGTGAGGCGGTTGAGGAACGCGCCGTCGTCGCGCGAGAGCAGGTGCACGAGGCCGGAGTCGTCGCCGACGACCACCGAGCGCCCCAGCAGCAGCGGCGCGGTCAGGCGGCGGTAGCGGAGTTTGTCGAGCGACCAGGCCTGGGCGCCGTCGCTGCGTTTCCAGGCGATGACGGTGCCGTTGCTTTCGGTGCCGAAGAGCATGGCGCCGTCGCCGTGGATGCCCTCGGTGCCGCTGGCGGGACGCGTCCAGGCGACGGTGCCGCGGGAGGTGTCCACGCAGCCCACGGTGGCCAGGTAGGCGCGCGCGCAGACGTTGTCGCCTTCGCGGCTGACGCGGCCCAGCAGCTCCACGAGCCGCTCCACGTCGTTGGTGCCGCGCGGGCTGGCGAGCGGGGCTTCCCAGCGCACGGTGCCGTTGTCGGGATTGAAGCCGACCATGCGGCCGGACATGCCGGCGATCAGCGTGTCGCCCACGGCGGTGAGCAGGCCGTCCTGCCGCAGCACCAGGGGTTCGCCGGGGCGCTGCTGGTTCCAGAGCTTCGTGCCGCCGGCCGCATCGAAGGCCGTGAGCGAGCGGTCGCCGCCGAGGACGAAGACACGGTTGCCGGCCACGAGCGGCGCGGTGTAGGTCTGCGCGGTCAGCGGCTGGCGCCAGGCTTCGCGGCCCTGCGCCAGCACGACGAGCTGGTTGGACTGGGTGACGACCGCGGTCCACTTGCCGTCGCTGCCCACGCCCGCGGACAGGGATTCGCCGATGGTGGCCCGCCAGAGGTCGCCGCCGGTGCGCGCGTCGATCGCGGCGACGGTGCCGTCCGCGGAAGCCACCGTCACCGTGGTGCCGTTGACGTGGACGTCCAGCGGCAGCCGGCCGATGTTGCCGATCTTCGAGGTCCAGGCCTGGCGCACGCCGATGACGGGCACGACCGGCCCCAGTTCGGCGGGCTTGGGCTTGGAGGAGCCGCCCCACAGGGAACCGTTCCAGAGCGAGCAGCCCGAGGACAGGGTCGCGGCGGCCACCACGAGGGCCAGCCCGGCACGGCGGAGCGGGAAGGCGCGGCGCGCGCCGCGAGAGATGGTGTCGATGGTCACTTTGCAGCTTCTCCGTCGGTACGCGCCTGGACGCCCAGGCTGCCCAGCTTCACCTCGACCACGCGCCGGAATTCGGTGCCTTCTTCGAGGCCCTTGTAGGCCTTCTGGTACTCGGTGATCGCCTCGGCCTTCTTGTCCTGCAGCAGCAGCACGTCGCCCTTGCGGTCGGCGACGAGCGCGTCGAACTGCGGAGGGAACTTGCCCGACAGGCGTGCCAGGGCCTGGTCGTAGGCCTTCTGGTCGATGAGCAGGGCCGCGAGGCGCAGCGAGGCGATGGCCTTGTAGCCGTCGTCGGAGGCGTTCTCGGCCAGCCACTGGAGAACGGGCTTCGCCTCTTCCGCCTTGCCGGAGTCGACCAGCGCCTTGGCGGCCAGCAAGCCTGCCTGCGCGGCCTGCACGGTACCGCCGTAGCGGGACTTGAGGTCGTCGAACGCCTGCGTGGCGCGCGTGGCGTCACCGCCCTGCACCGCCACCTGCACGGCATCGGACAGCGCGGCCGCCTGGCCGGCCTGGCGGTTCTGCCAGTACTGGTAGCCGTTCCAGGCGGCGACGCCGCCGAAGATCACGACCAGCACGCCGCTGATGAGGGTGCCCCAGGCATTCCAGAAATGCTTGAGCTGGTCTATCTGTTCTTGTTCTTCGAGGTCGAGGTGTTGTGCCATGAATGGTTCGCGACAGGGTTAGCGGGGGGATTGTAGGGTGGGCGCCCAGGCGGGGACGTCGTCGAGCCGGCGCTCGACCTGTTCGGCGCCCTGCTCCCGCAGCGGCTTGAGCGTGACCGCACCCCGCGCGAGTTCGTCGGCACCGAAGACGAGCGCATAGGCCGCGCCGCTCGCATCCGCCCGCTTGAACTGGGACTTGAAGCTGCCCTGCCCTTCGGCGCTGGCCGCATGCATCTGCACCGAGACGCCCGCCTCGCGCAGCTGCCGCAGGGTGCGCAGCACGACGGGCGCGGCGGCTGCGTCGGGCACGACGGCGTAGACGTCCGGGCGGGCTTCGGGGATGGCGGCGCCCTGCTCCTTGAGCAGTTCCAGCACGCGCTCCACGCCGATCGCCCAGCCGACGGCGGGCGCGGGCTTGCCGCCCACCTGGGCGATCAGGTTGTCGTAGCGGCCGCCGGCGCAGACCGTGCCCTGGGAGCCCAGGCGGTCGGTGATGAACTCGAAGACGGTGAGGTTGTAGTAATCGAGCCCGCGCACGAGGCGGGGGTTGATGGTGTAGGCGATGCCGTTGGCATCGAGGATGGCGCGCAGCCCGTTGAAGTGGGCGAGCGACTCCTCGCCCAGGAAGTCCATGAGCTGGGGCGCGGACTCCACCACCGGCTTCATCGCCGGGTTCTTGGTGTCGAGGATGCGCAGCGGATTGGTGTGCAGGCGGCGCTTGCCGTCTTCGTCGAGCAGATCGGCGTGCCGTTCGAAGTGCGCGATGAGCTGCTCGCGGTGGCGGGCGCGCTCCGCGGGCTGGCCGAGGCTGTTGAGCTCCAGCCGCACGTCGGTGAGGCCGATGGATTTCCAGAGCGCGTCCGCCAGCAGGATGAGTTCGGCATCCACGTCGGGGCCGGCGAAGCCGAGGGCTTCGGCGCCGATCTGGTGGAACTGGCGGAAGCGCCCGCGCTGGGGCTTCTCGCGGCGGAACATCGGGCCGGTGTACCAGAGGCGCTTGGGGCCGTCGTAGAGCATGTTGTGCTCGATGGCCGCGCGCACCACGCCCGCGGTGTTCTCCGGGCGCAGGCTGAGGTGGTCGTTGTCGCCGTACTTGTCGGAGCGGTCATGGAAGGAGTACATCTCCTTCTCGACGATGTCGGTCACTTCGCCGATGCCGCGCACGAACAGCGCCGTGTGCTCCAGGATGGGCGTGCGCATGTTGCGGTAGGCGAACTGCCCCATGAGGCGGCGCACCTTCTCCTCCAGCCACTCCCAGCGGAAGGAGTCGGGCGGCATGATGTCGTTCATGCCCTTGACGGCGGCGAGCTTGGCCGGCTTGGCGGCCGGGGACGGACTGGGGGAGTTGCTGGCGGACATACGGCGAAAGAAGGGGCTGCGGCCCCGGTGCGGGCAGGGCCGGCGCCCGCCGGGAAGGCGGGGCACCGGCCCGGATCGGATCAGAGAGCTTCGGCGGTGGCGCCGAAGCGGCGGGAAATGTAGTCCTCGACGACCTGCTGGAATTCCTGGGCGATGTGTTCGCCCCGCAGGGTCATCGCCTTCTCGCCGTCGATGAAGACCGGCGCGGACGGCGCCTCGCCGGTGCCGGGCAGGCTGATGCCGATGTCGGCATGCTTGCTTTCGCCGGGACCGTTCACGATGCAGCCCATGACGGCCACCTTGATGTTCTCGACGCCGGGGTAGCGGGTGCGCCAGACGGGCATCTGCGAGCGCAGGAAATCGTCGATCTGCTTGGCCAGCTCCTGGAAGGTGGTGCTGGTGGTGCGGCCGCAGCCCGGGCAGGCGGTGACGCTGGGCACGAAGATGCGCAGCCCCAGGGCCTGCAGGATCTCGGAGGCGACGACCACTTCCTGGGTGCGGGCCTCGCCGGGTTGCGGCGTGAGCGAGACGCGGATGGTGTCGCCAATGCCCTCCTGCAGCAGCACCGACAGCGCCGCCGCGGAGGCGACCGTGCCCTTGGTGCCCATGCCGGCTTCGGTCAGGCCGAGGTGCAGTGCGTAGTCGCAGCGGCGCGCCAGTTCGCGGTAGACGGCGATCAGGTCCTGCACGCCGCTCACCTTGCACGACAGGATGATCTGGTTGCCGTCGAGGCCCATCGCTTCGGCGCGCTGCGCGGACTCGATCGCGGAGGTGATGAGCGCCTCGTACATGACCTGGCGGGCGTCCCAGGGCTGGGCACGCCGGCTGTTGGCGTCCATGAGGCCGGCGAGCAGTTCCTGGTCGAGGCTGCCCCAGTTCACGCCGATGCGCACGGCCTTGTCCCAGCGCATGGCGGCCTCGATCATCTGGCCGAACTGGCGGTCGCGCTTGTCGCCCTTGCCGACGTTGCCGGGGTTGATGCGGTATTTGGACAGCGCCTGCGCGCAGTCCGGGAATTCGGTCAGCAGGCGGTGGCCGTTGTAGTGGAAGTCGCCCACCAGCGGCACCGTCTCGCCCATGCGGTCGAGCTGCTCGCGGATGTAGGGGACGGCGGCGGCGGCCTCGGGCGTGTTGACGGTGATGCGGACGAACTCGGAGCCGGCCTGCGCCAGCTCCTTCACCTGGATGGCCGTGGCGATGGCATCCACCGTGTCGGTGTTGGTCATGGACTGCACGCGCACGGGCGCATCGCCGCCCACGGTCACCACGCGGTCGCCCCAGACGACGCGGGCCTGGCGCGAGCGCCTCGGCAACGGCGATGCCATGGCGATGGGAGAGCCCTCGGCGGGGCCGGCGTTGGGAATGGAGAGCACTTATTTCACCTCGAACCGGGCAACGTTCTCGCGCGCGACGGCCGCGAGGTCCATGGGTTGGCCGCGCACCATCACTTCGGTCGCGTCGGCCTTGCCGATCACCACCGACCAGGGCGGCGAGCCGGGAACGGCCACCGTCTCACCGGTGCGCACGAGTTTCTGGAGCACCGTGGCGCCGTTCGCGCCGCGGATCTGGACCCACGAGTCGCCCCGGGCACGGATCACGAGGGCGCTCTGGGCGGCGGCGGCTGCTGCTGCCGCAGCAGTGGGCGTGGCCGCCGGAGTCGCGCCTGCGGAGGCCACGGCGGCGGGTGCGGCCGCGGGGGCAGGCACGGAAGCGGCTGCTGCCGCCGACCCCGCGGCGATCGCGGAGTCCTGGCGCAGCGCGAAGGGCACCGACGCGGCCGCCACCGCGGCATCGGAGGCGGCGGCCACCGGGGATGCGGATCCGGTGGACGGGCCGGCGTGGTCGCCGGGGACCGAGGCGGTCTCGCTGGTCATGCCCGCGGAAGGGGCCTGCAGCCGGTCCAGCCATTCGCGCGGGACGAACACCAGCGCGACGGCCGCGACCAGCAGCGCGGCCACGGCCACGGCCACCTTGCGCGAGCCGGGCGCTCCGGACGAGGAAGCCATCCGCCCCGAACCGGGCTTGAACGATGCGTTGATGCCTTCGTGGGACGACAGGCGCGGCGCCTGGTTGCGGGGCAGCAGCGCCAGCACCGGCGCCGCATCGATCTTGAGGGTGCGGCAGATGCTGGACACGAGGGCACGCACGAAGACGGCGTCCGGGAACACGCCCAGTTCGCCCGCTTCGAGCGCCTCGAGCTTGTGCACGGGCACCTTGAGCGCCACGGCCAGTGCGGCGGCATGCATGCCGGCCTGCTCCCGCGCCTCGCGGAGCATGGCGCCCGCCGCCACGGCGTCGGCCATCGCCTTTTCCATTTCCGCTCCGGAGACCTGCGCGTCCTGCGCCACCGGTTCACTCATTGAATGCCCCCCGATCGAATGCCAGCGCTTCCTTGGAATCCGGGAAACGCTTGTGCAATTGTTCGCCCAACTGGCGCATCTCCAGGGCATTGCCCAGGCCGCGCTCGATCTTGATGCCCAGCCAGAGCGATTCCGCATTGGCCAGTTCGCTGTTGTTCAGCCGCCGGCTGTAGAACTGCGCGCGCTGGAGGTCTCCGCGGCGCAAGGCCATCGAAGCCAGGTTGTAGCCGACGACAGGATTGCCGGCGTCGAGTTCGTAGGCCTTGCCGAGCGTCTTCTCGGCATCGGCCACGCGGCCGGCGCGCTCCTGGCACAGGCCCTGCGCCATGAGCGTCTTCGCGCGCGCGGTGTAGGCCGGCACGGCCAGGGCGCGGTCGAAAAACTGCTCGGCCTCGGCATAGTTCTTCTGCTGGCAGCGCAGCCAGCCGTAGTTGTGCAGCAAGTAGGGCTCGGCCGGATTGAGGGCCAGCGCGCGGCGGAAGCTATCGTCGGCCGCCGCCCAGTCGCCCAGGCGCATGAAGACCAGGCCCCGCAGGTTGTAGCCATCGCCGAACGAAGGATCGGTGGCGATGGACTGCTGCACCTCTTCCAGGGCCACCTGGGTCTGGCCCATTTCCAGGTAGTTGGCGGCCAGCTCCAGCCGGATGCGCGCGCGGCGGCGCAGTTCGGCCGCCTCGGACGTCGGATTGGCCTCGGGGCCGAGCGCCACGGCGGCCGCGCTGGAAGCGGTGCCGGCGTCCGGCCGGGCGGCGCAACCGCCCAGGAACGCGGCAAGGCACAGTCCGCCCCCCATGGCGAGAAAGCGAGGGAAGCGGCGAAGCCGCACAGGGGGGTGCTGTTCCATCCAGGCCTCCAGAAACGGGGGCGGCCTTCAGGCCACCGGTTTGAGAACGATCGTGCGCTGGCGGGCCATGCGTTCGGCCGCACGGGTGCGGTCCTTCACGTCGCCGGCCAGTTGTCCGCAGGCCGCGTCGATGTCGTCGCCGCGGGTCTTGCGCACGGTCGTAACGATACCCGCATCGCTCAGCATTTTCGCGAAAGCCGCCACCTGCGGGGCGCTGGAACGCCGCAACCCCGAGGCGGGGAACGGGTTGAAGGGAATCAGGTTGAACTTGCAGCGCACGCCTTCGCCGGTGCGCGGCCGCACGAGGTCGATGAGTTCGCGCGCATGCTCGGGCTGGTCGTTGACGCCGTCGAGCATGCAGTATTCGAAGGTGATGAAGTCGCGGGGAGCATGCTCGAGGTAGCGGTTGCAGGCCTCCAGCAGTTCGCGCAAAGGGTACTTGCGGTTGAGCGGCACCAGCGGGTCGCGCAGCGCGTCGTTGGGCGCATGCAGCGAGACGGCGAGCGCCACGGGGCAGTCCTGGGACAGCCGGTCCATCATGGGCACGACGCCGGAGGTGGACACGGTGAGGCGGCGGCGCGACAGACCATAGCCATGGTCGTCGAGCATGGTGCGCAGGGCGGGCACCAGCGCGGAATAGTTCTGCAGCGGCTCGCCCATGCCCATCATCACCACGTTGGAGATGACGCGCTCCTCGGTGCCCAGTCGCGCGCGCAGCGCATGCTCGGCGAACCAGAGCTGGGCGACGATCTCGCCGCTGGTCAGGTTGCGGCTGAAGCCCTGGTGCCCGGTCGAGCAGAAGCGGCAGCCCACGGCGCAGCCGGCCTGGGAGGAAATGCAGAGGGTGCCGCGGTCGTCTTCGGGAATGAAGACCGACTCCACGGCGTTGCCGTCGCCCACGTCGAAGAGCCACTTCACGGTGCCGTCGGCGGAGACGTGCTCGCTCACCACCGGCAGTGCCGCGACGTGCGCGCAGCCGGAGAGCTTCTCGCGCAGCGATTTCGCGAGATCGCTCATCTGGGTGAAGTCGCTCGCCCCGCGCTGGTGGATCCAGCGGAAGAGCTGCACGGCGCGGAAACGCTTCTCCCCGAGCCGTTCGCAGAATGCGGCGAGCCCGTCCAGATCGAAGTCGAGAAGATTTTGGGTCATCGGCGGGAGGAGAGGCGTTGTCCGATGGCGGGTGGCCGGGTGGCGCGCTGCCGGCTGGCGACGGCGCGCGGCCCGGACCGGCGCATCAGCGCGAGTAGACGTTCAGGCCGGGGAAGAAGAACGAGACTTCGACCTGGGCGGTTTCGGGAGCGTCGGAGCCGTGGACGGCGTTGGCGTCGATGCTGTCGGCGAAGTCGGCGCGGATGGTGCCGGGAGCGGCCTTCTTCGGGTCGGTGGCGCCCATCAGTTCGCGGTTCTTCAGGATGGCGTTCTCGCCTTCGAGCACCTGGATCATCACGGGGCCGGAGATCATGAAGTCCACCAGGTCCTTGAAGAAGGGACGCTCGCTGTGCACGGCGTAGAACTGCTCGGCTTCGCGGCGCGACAGGTGGGCCATGCGGGCGGCGGCGATCTTCAGGCCGGCGGCTTCGAAGCGGGCGTAGATCTGGCCGATCACGTTCTTGGCCACTGCGTCGGGCTTGATGATGGAGAGGGTGCGTTCGATAGCCATGGTGTTTTCCTAATGACGGTGTGAAAAATCGTTTGTCCCGCGGACAAAGCCCTCGATTCTAAACGGCGGGATTTGTCCACATTGTGGCAAGGCGCTCAGCGGCCGCCCCGCTTGTTGAATGCCTTGCGCTTTTGCTTCTGCTCCTGGCGTTGGCGCGAGAGGCTGTCGCTGCCGATGTAGCCGACCGAGGTCTTCATCGGGTCGGGCTGGCTCGGCGCCGCCGCGCGCTTGCCGGACCCGCCGGCACGCGGGCCGCCGTCATTCGCGCCCCGCGGCGGAGGGCCTCCCGCACCCCGGCCGCCACGCACCGGACCCTTGCCGCGCAGGCCGCCGCCACCGCCCCGGCGGTCGCCGGCCGCGGAGCCCGGGGCGGCAGCGGCCGGCCGAGCGGTCTCGGCCCCGGCCGCCTGCATGAGCGCACGGATGTCGCGCTCGTCCAGTTCCAGCCAGGCGCCGCGCTTCAGGCCGCGCGGCAGCATCATCGAGCCGTAGCGGATGCGGATGAGCCGGCTCACCGCGTGCCCGACGGCCTCGAAGAGGCGCCGCACTTCGCGGTTGCGCCCTTCCGAGATGGTGACGCGGTACCAGCAGTTCGAGCCCTCGCCGCCGCCGTCCTCGATGGAGCCGAAGGCGGCCATGCCGTCGTCGAGCTGCACGCCGTCGAGCAGCCGCTGCTTTTCCTCGTTGCTCAGCGCGCCCAGCACGCGCACGGCGTATTCGCGCTCCAGGCCGAAGCGCGGGTGCATGAGTTTGTTGGCGAGTTCGCCCGCGCTCGTGAAGAGCAGCAGGCCTTCGGTGTTCAGATCCAGCCGCCCGACGGACTGCCATTTGCCGTGCTGCAGGCGCGGGAGCTTGCGGAACACGGTCGGCCGGTTCTGCGGATCATCGTGCGTGACGACCTCGCCGACGGGCTTGTGGTAGGCGATGACGCGCGCCGGCGGCGGATCGATGCGGTAGCGGATCGGGCGGCCGTTGACCTTGACCTGGTCGCCGAACTGCACGCGCTGGCCGATGTGGGCCGGCTCGTTGTTGACGGAGATGCGGCCTTCGAGGATGAGCTGCTCCATCTCCAGCCGCGACCCCAGGCCCGCCTGCGCGAGCACCTTGTGCAGCTTGGGCATTTCCACCTGGGGCGGCAGCACGCGCTTGGCGGGCGCGACGTCGGCGCGCTCTTCGTCCGCGTCCAGCTGGCCGGAGACCACGTCGTCGAAGCGATAGCCCTCATCGGCGCCCGCGCCGGCCGCCGCGGCCTCGCCCTTGGGGGCGCGGGCGGAACGGGGGCCGCGCGGCGCGGGAGCCGCCTTCCGGCCGACCTGCGGGCCGCCGTCTGCCGGCAGTTCCTCGCCGGCTGCCCGCCCGTTCTCCGGCGCAGGGGCCGGCGGGGTGGAGGCGCCCTGCTCCACCGCCTGGGCGCCGTCATTCGGCTGCGTCGATGCGGCCTCCTGCACAGCGCCCGGCGCATCGGCAGCCGGCGCGGCCTCGGCAGGCGCCGCAGGCTTGCGCGGACGGCGCGCGGGCTTTTTCACGGGCGCAGCGGCCTCGGTGCCTGCTGCCTCCGGAGCGGGAGCGGTGTCGTCGTGTTCGGGCTGGGAGGGATTCATGGCGTGCTTTCGGAGGAGGCGGGCGGTTCGGGCCGGCGGGGTTCGGGTTCCGGGCCGGATTCCGGACCGGGTTCATGTTCTGGGTCGGGTGCAGGCACCGGGTCGCCGGCAGCGGAAGGCGCCGGGTCCGGAAGCGCGGCGGCATCGGCTTCCGCGCCCTCTTCCGCGGGGCCGGCATCCTGCGGCTCGGCACCGGCACCGGCACCGGCACCGGCTTCCGCCGCCCCGCGCTCCAGGGCCTCCAGGACGCTGGACTGCACCGCGGGGTTTTCGAGCATCGGCAGCTCGTCGAGGGATTTCAGGCCCAGATCGTCGAGGAACTGGCGCGTGGTGGCGAAGAGGGCCGGCCGGCCCACGGTCTCGCGGTGGCCGATCACTTCGACCCAGCCGCGGTCTTCGAGCTGCTTGATGATCAGGCTGTTCACGGTGACGCCGCGGATCTCCTCGATGTCGCCGCGCGTGACGGGCTGGCGGTAGGCGATGATCGCCAGCGTCTCCAGCGTGGCGCGGGTGTAGCGCGGGGGCTTCTCGGGATGCAGCCGGTCGAGGTATTCGCGCATCTCGGGGCGGCTCTGGAAGCGCCAGCCGGACGCGACCTGCACCAGCTCGACGCCGCGCTGCGCCCACTCCTGCTGCAGTTCCAGCAGGAGCAGCTTGAGGGTGTCCGAGCCCAGCGCATCGTTGAAGAGCGTGCGCAACTCCCGCAGGGTCGTGGGCTGCGGCGCACAGATCAGCGCGGTTTCGAGGACCCGTTTGGCGTCCACCGTATTCATGGTTCAGCGATGGCGAAGAGGGGATGCCGCAGGCGCGGGGCGCCGTGCGGTCGGGGTGTGCCGGGCAGGCAGGGCCGCAGGAGCGGCGGGCGCTCGGCCGTAGAAGGCGCGGCATGCGGGGCGGGCGGCACGCAGGGCGGCCCGGGGCCGGAAGGCCGCAGTCAGGCGGGATTGTAGCGCAGGCCCCAGAGCGCGAGCGCCCCGGCCATGTCCTGCGGCAGCGGCGCATGGAAGACCAGGTCCTCGCCGGTGACGGGATGGGTGAACGCGAGCCGCCACGCATGCAGGGCCTGGCGCCCGAGGCCTGCCGCCGGCTCGCCGCCGTAGAGCGCATCGGCCACCAGCGGATGGCGCAGCCAGGCCATGTGGACGCGGATCTGGTGGGTGCGACCGGTGTGCAGGGTGCAGTGGACGAGGCAGCCCTGCGCGCAGCTGTCGAGCAAGGCGACATCGGTGCGCGCCGGCTTGCCCGCATGCAGCGAGAGATCGACCGCCGCCATGCGCAGGCGGTTGCGCGGATCGCGCCCGATCGGCTCCTGCACCGTGCGGGGGGATGCCCCCTGCCAGGGGCGGTGGGCGATGGCCAGGTACTGGCGGCTCACCTCGCGCGCGGCGATCATGCGCACCAGCGCATCCATCACGCCGCGCTCGCGCGCCACGACCATCAGGCCGCTGGTGTCCTTGTCGAGCCGGTGGACGATGCCCGCCCGCGGCACCAGGCATGCCTTCGCATCGCGCGCCAGCAGGCCGTTGAGCAGCGTGCCGCTCCAGTTGCCGGGGGCCGGATGCACGACGAGCCCGGCGGGCTTGTCGATGACCAGCAGGTGCTCGTCCTCGTAGACGACGTCCAGCGGCATCGCCTCGGGGCGGAACGCCTGGCTCTGCGGCGTGGGGCGGAGTTCGACCGAGAGCACGTCGCCGGCCTGCACCCGCGCGGAGGGCTTGGCGGCGGCACGGCCGTTGACGCGCACCCCGCCCTCCCCCAGCAATTGCTGGAGGTAGCTGCGGGAGAACTCGGGCACCAGCTCGGCCAGCGCCTTGTCGAGGCGGATACCGTGCTGCGCCGGGGCGGCCTCGACGGTGCGCGTCTCGGCCTCGGCGCCGTCGGGGGAATCGGTGTCGGACGGATCGTCCACCGCCGCCTCGGCCTCTGCCGCGGTCGCGGCTGCCGCCGCAGCGCGGTCCTCGTCTGCGGCGGGCGGAGGAGGAACTCGGCTCAACGCGCGGGCAGGTAGCGGGACGGGTCCACGGGCTTGCCCTGCCGGCGGATCTCGAAGTGCAGCTTCACGCGGTCGGTATCGGAGCTGCCCATCTCGGCGATCTTCTGGCCGCGGCGCACGCTCTGGTCTTCCTTCACGAGCAGCGTCTGGTTGTGCGCATACGCCGTGAGGTAGGTGTTGTTGTGCTTGAGGATGACCAGGTTGCCGTAGCCGCGCAGGCCCGCGCCGGCATACACCACGCGGCCGTCTGCGGCCGCCAGCACCGGATCGCCCGCCTTGCCGGCGATGTCGTAGCCCTTGTTGCGCGCCTCGTCGAAGCCCGCCACGAGCGAGCCGGACGCGGGCCAGATGAAGGCCATGTCGTCGTCACCGCCGGCGGCGGCAGGGGCCGGCGCGGGCGCGGGGGCCGGAGCCGGCGTGGCGGAGGCCGATGCGCCGCCGCGCGGCGCGCTCGCGCCCGACGCCGGTGCCGGCGACAGCGTGTTGGGCGCCACCGGGCGCGTGACCACGCCCGAATCGGAGGCCACCTGGGTGGAGGGCACGCTGCCGGGCGGCACGACGCGCAGCACCTGGCCGACCTCGATCAGGTTGGGGTTGTCCAGGCCGTTCCAGCGGGCGATGTCCTTCCAGCTCTGGCCGGACTCGAGGCCGATGCGGATGAGGGTGTCGCCGGGCTTGACGGTGTAGTAGCCGGGCTTGCCGGCGTTCTCGGCCCCGGGCAGGGGCTTGGCCGGCGCGACGACCACGCCGGCCTGGGACGATGCGGAACCACCGGCGGCGGTGCCGCGGTCTTCCACCGGAGCCCTGTTGACCGGGGTTCCGCAGCCGGACAGCACCACGACCGCCAACGCCACCGAACTCCAAGCCACAAGACCACGCGATACCAGCATAAGCAATTCCTTCAGGCAATCCCCGATTTTAGAGGGACAAAATGAACGGCCTCCAGCGTGCGCTGCTGAAGCCCTTGGGGAGTCCGGTCGATCACCACGAGAACCTGCCGCCCCGCCGCCGCTGCCATGGGCGCCACCAGGCGGCCTCCCACGGCGAGTTGCTCGAGCCAGGCCTCGGGAATGGCGTCCCCGCCCGCGGCCGCGATGATGGCGGCGTACGGCGCCCCTTTGGCATAGCCCACCATGCCGTCGCCCAGGATCAGGTGCGCATTGGTGAGCCGCCAGGGCCGCAGATTGTCGCGGGCCTTCTCATGCAACGCGCGCAGCCGCTCGATGGTGTACACCTCGCGGGCCACCCGCGCGAGCACCGCCGCCTGGTAGCCGCAGCCGGTGCCGATTTCCAGCACCCGCCCGAGGCCCGCGCTGCGCGCGCCTTCGGCGCCGAGCAGCAGTTCGGTCATGCGCGCCACCACGCTGGGCTTGGAGATGGTCTGCCCCAGGCCGATCGGCAGGCTGGTGTCCTCATAGGCCTGGTTGACGAGCGCGGTGTCGACGAAGCGGTGCCGCTCCACGGCCCCCATCGCCTGCAGGACGGCCGGCGACGTGATGCCGCCTGCCGCGAGCCGCTGCACCATGCGCGCGCGCACGGCGGCCGAATCCAGCCCCAGCCCCTGCGGCACCGGCACGGCAGCGGCCGCCGTGCTCCCCGGCGGCGGCCGGGCGGGCGCGGGGGCGCGCGGCGCGCCGGGCGCGGGCGCCCGATCGAGCTGTGCGGGAAAACCGGGGCGGCGCTGCATCAGAGCGCCCCGGCGGCCTCGGCGCGGGGCGCGCCGGCACCATCCTCGTCCGCGGGCCGCGGCGCCAGGCGGACGGCCGTGTCGCTCCAGTAGGCCAGGCCCTCGTGGTCGGTCAGGTCCACCTTCAGCGGCGTGAGCGCCACGTGCCCGAGCGCCGTAGCATGGAAGTCCGTGCCCTCGGAATCGTCCTTGGCAGGGCCGGCGCCGCCGATCCAGTACATGCGCTCCCCGCGCGGGCTCTCCTGCTCGATCACGCGCTCGGCCGCGTGCCGGCGGCCCAGGCGGCACACCTTCACGTCGAGCAGGCGCTCGAACGGCAGATTGGGAATGTTGATGTTGAGCAGCCACGGCACTTCGCCGACGAGGTGCTGCGCCTGCATCTGCGCCACGATCTCGGTCGCCTTGCGGGCGGCGGATTCGATCTCGCCCCAGCCCTTGTCGACCTGCGAGAACGCGATCGCCGGCACGCCGAAGAGATAGCCCTCCATGGCCGCGCCGACGGTGCCGGAATAGATGGTGTCGTCGCCCATGTTGGCGCCGTTGTTGATGCCGGAGACCACCAGGTCGGGCCGGTAGCCCAGCAGCCCGGTGAGCGCGATGTGCACGCAGTCGGCCGGGGTGCCGTTCACGTAGCGGAAGCCATTGGGCGCGCGCTGGACGTAGAGCGGCGAATGCAGCGTCAGGGCGTTCGATTTGGCGCTGTTGTTGTGCTCGGGCGCCACGACGTCGACCTCGACGCCGGGCATGTCCCGCAGCGCCTGGTGGAGCGCCACGATGCCGGGCGCCTGGTAGCCGTCGTCGTTGGAGAGGAGGATCTTCATGGGTCGCGGAGGGCGGAGTGCGCGAAGATTGTAGGCCGCGCCCCGGGGGGCCGCGCCGCCGGCCGGCCGTCGCTCCTGGGACATCGGCGCCGCGCGGCCGCCGCCTATGATGCCCGCCATCGACCGAAGGAGACACCGCATGCACGCATGGCTTTGCACCCAGCCCACGGGCGTGGACAACCTCGCCTGGACCGAACTGCCCACGCCGGCGCCGAAGCGCGGCGAGGTGCTGATCGAGATCCGCGCCGCGAGCCTGAACTTCCCCGATCTGCTGATCGTGCAGAACAAGTACCAGATGAAGCCCGATCCGCCGTTCGTTCCCGGCTCGGAATACGCCGGCGTCGTGCAGGCCGTGGGCGAGGGCGTGGAGCACCTGCGTGTCGGCCAGAACGTGGCGTGCCTCACCGGCACCGGCGGCTTCGGCACGCACACCGTCGCGCCCGCGGCGCTCTGCATGCCGCTGCCCGACGGCTTCCCGCACGTGGATGCGGCGGCCTTCATCATGATCTACGCCACCTCGCACCATGCGCTCGTGGACCGCGCGCAGCTGAAGGCCGGCGAGACGGTGCTGGTGCTGGGCGCGGCCGGCGGCGTGGGCACCGCGGCGATCCAGATCGCCAAGAAAATGGGGGCGCGCGTGATCGCGGCGGCATCGACCGACGAAAAGTGCGCGCTGTGCCTGTCCACCGGCGCCGACGCCGTCATCAACTACAGCGCCGAGAACCTGCGCGAGGCGATCAAGCGCCTCACCGACGGCAAGGGCCCGGACGTGATCTACGACCCCGTCGGCGGCGATTTCACCGAGCCGGCGTTCCGCTCGATCGCCTGGCGCGGCCGCTACCTGGTGGTGGGCTTCGCGGCCGGCCCCATTCCCGCCCTGCCGCTCAACCTGCCCCTGCTCAAGGGCGCGTCGATCGTGGGCGTGTTCTGGGGCGAATTCTCGCGGCGCGAGCCGAAGGCGAATGCGGCCATGATGGCCGAGCTGGCGCGCTGGTACGGCGAAGGCGCCGTCAAGCCGGTGATCGACCGCACGATGCCCATGGCGCAGCTGCATGCCGCCTATGAACGCATGGCCTCGCGTGCCGTGCAGGGAAAGCTGGTGCTGGTGAACTGACGGGCCGGCGGCCCCGCCGTCCTGTTCAAGCCCCGGGCCGTCTGTCACACTCGGGCCCTCTTCTACCCGCCGTGCACGCCGATGGCCGACCGCCCCCCTTCAGAGATCGCGCGAGAAACCCTCAAACAGCTGGCGGCCCGCCGCCTCGCGCCCACGCCCGACAACTACCAGGCGCTCTACGAGGAGATTGCCGGCACGCGCATGGCGGGCGCTTTCCCGGAAGGCCCGCTGCGCCACATCCTGCGGGTGCTGCCGGGCCAGACGCCCGCGCAGAGGCGCCTGCTGGGCCAGTTCGAGGCCGCCATCGACCAGGGCGACTGGTCGCAGCTGCAGGGCGTGCTCGTCGGCTATGCGAACCTCGGCCTGCACAGCGGCAGCACCGCGCCGGTGGAGGTGGCCCCGCCACCCGCGCCCGGCGCCGCCGCGGCGTCCCCCGGCATCCTGCCCGACGACATGGCCGAGCAACTGGCGCGGCTCATCGAGAACACCCTGCCCGGCCTGGGCGAGGACGACGCGCGCGTGCACGAGCTGGCCGCGCAGCTCACCCAGTTCCTGCGCCAGCCCGCGCCGCCGGTCTCCACGCTGGTGCTGATGCTGAACAACTTCAGCTACCGCCTCTCGTTCGCCACCGAGGACCAGGCATCGATACGCGCCGGGCTGCTCGCCCTGCTGCGCATGGTGTTCGAGAACATCGCGGTGCTGAGCCAGGACGACCAGTGGCTGCAGGGCCAGGCCGAAGCGCTGATGGCCGCCTCCGCCCCGCCGCTCACGCTCAGGCGCCTGGACGACGTGCAGCGCCGCTTGAAGGACGTGATCTTCAAGCAGAACGAGGCGCGCGAGCGCTCCGTGCAGGCCCAGCAGCAGATGAAGGACCTGCTGGCCACCTTCATCGAGCGCCTCGCGCAGATCACCGCCTCCAGCAGCACCTACCACGAGAAGATGGAGCGCTGCGCCGAGCAGATCGGCCGGGCCACGAGCCTCGACCAGATCACGCCGCTGCTGGAGGAGGTCATGGGCGCCACGCGCGCGATGGCGCTCGACACCCGCCTGACGCGCGATGAACTGCAGAACCTGCGCGAGCGTTCGGAGGCGCGCCACGCCGAGATCGCCAAGCTGCAGGAGGAGCTGGACCGCGCCAGCGCCCAGGCGCGCCACGATCCGCTCACGGGATCGCTGAACCGCAAGGGACTGGACGAGGCGCTGGAGCGCGAGGTGGCGCGCGCGCTGCGCAACGACGCGCCGCTCTGCGTGGCGCTGCTGGACGTCGACAACTTCAAGGCCATCAACGACCGGCTGGGCCACACCGCCGGGGACGAGGCGCTGAAGCACCTGGCGGGCGTGACCCGCGAGGTCATGCGCCCGCAGGACCAGCTCGCGCGCTACGGCGGCGAGGAGTTCGTGATCGTCCTGCCCGACACCGCGCTGGCGCAGGGCGTGGAGGCCATGGCGCGCCTGCAGCGCGAACTGACCACCCGCTACTTCCTCAAGGACCAGGAGAAGGTGCTCATCACCTTCAGCGCCGGCGTGGCGCAGGTGGCCCCGCAGGAGACCACCGCCGACGCCATCCGCCGCGCCGACCAGGGCATGTACCTCGCCAAGCGCTCGGGCAAGAACCGTGTCATGGCCGCCTGATCCGGTCCGGCAGGCGCTGGACCGCCGCACGCTGCTGCGGCTGGCGGCTTCGGCGGCGGCGCCCTGCGCCCTGCCCCGCTGGGCCTGGGCGTCCTCCGGGTGGCGACACGACCCGTTCGCGCTCGGCGTGGCGAGCGGCGACCCGGCGCCCGACGGCGTCGTCCTCTGGACCCGGCTGATGCCGCCCGAGCCCGGCGCCGCATCCGTCCCGGCGACCGTGCGCTGGGAACTCGCGCACGACGACCGGTTCCGCCGCATCGTGCGCCAGGGCACGGCCACCGCCCTTCCGGAACTGGGGCACAGCGTGCACGTGGAACTGCGCGGCCTGGAGCCCGGACGCTGGTATTTCTACCGGTTCCTGCACGGCGACGCCGCGAGCGCCACCGGCCGCACGCGGACCGCGCCGGCGCCGGACGACCGCGCGCCGCGCCTGCGCCTCGCGTTCGCCTCCTGCCAGCGCTGGGAGCACGGGCACTACGCCGCATGGGCCGATGTCTGCCGCCACGCGCCCGATCTGGTGCTGTTCCTGGGCGACTACATCTACGAATACGCGAGCCCGGCCGACGCGTCGGGGCTGGCGCGCGTCCATGCACTGCGCCACGCCCGCACGCTGGCCGACTTCCGCGACCGCTACGCGCTGCACCGCAGCGACCCGGCCCTGCAGTCGGCCCACGCCGCGGCCCCCTGGGCCGTGACCTGGGACGACCACGAGGTGGAGAACGACTACGCCGGAACGACAGGACGGGAGACGGACCCCGCCGCATTCGCGGCGCTGCGCGACGCGGCCTACCAGGCGTACTACGAGCACATGCCGCTGCGCGCCGCGGCGCTGCAGGCCGCCGGCGGCTTCGGCGGCCTGCAGCTGT
This sequence comes from Acidovorax sp. PRC11, assembly GCF_031844105.1. Taxonomy (NCBI): domain Bacteria; kingdom Pseudomonadati; phylum Pseudomonadota; class Betaproteobacteria; order Burkholderiales; family Comamonadaceae; genus Acidovorax; species Acidovorax sp. PRC11. The sequence goes on from NZ_JAUZUQ010000019.1 coordinate 26,598, forward strand.
ACCGGCGCCTCGCCTGGGGGCGCCTGGCCCGGCTGCACCTGCTCGACGCGCGCCAGTTCCGCACCCGGCAGGCCTGCCGCGTGACGGGCGCCGGGGCGGACGCGGTGCGGCCGGACGCATGCGCCGAACTGGCGGACCCGTCGCGCAGTTTCCTCGGAATGCGGCAGGAGCGCTGGCTGGATGCGGGGCTGGCGGAAGACGCGGACCGGGGCGGCGATGCCGGCGCGGCACCGCGCTGGAGCGTGATCGCGCAGCAGACGCTGTTCTCGCCGCGCCGCACGCCGTCCGGGCGCCAGGGCACGGACAGCTGGGACGGGTACCCCGCGGCGCGCGACCGCCTGCTCGCCACGATCGCTGACCGCTCGCCGCGCAACACCGTGCTGCTGGGCGGAGACATCCACCAGAACTACGTCTGCGAAGTGCGCGCCCCGGGGCCGGACGGCGCCGTCCTGGCCAGCGAGTTCTGCGGCACCTCGATCAGCTCGCGGGCCGGCACCACCCAGGAGCGGGTGGACGCCATCGCGCGGCTCAACCCCCACGTGCTGCTGGCGCGCAGCGACCTGCGCGGCTGGGGCCTGGCCGAGGTCACGCCGCAGCGCTGGACCACGGTGCTGCGCACGGTGGACGACCCGCTGCGGCCCGACAGCGGCTGCTCCACGCTCGCGCGGTTCGTGGTGGAAGACGGCCGGCCCGGACCGTCCAGGGACTGAATTCGTCCGACGCCACGGGTGTGGTTTTTACGCCGTTCCGAGCAACGGAAAATTCTTGCGTGGCGCGAGGATGCGCGCGGAGAATGCTCGACAGTAAAGCGGTGCCGCGCCGTCGCCGGACGCACGCCCGCTGCGGAGCTTTTCCAACACCGAGGGGGGATCTCATGCACCAGGTTTTCCGGGCCGCGGCTGCCTGCACGCTCATACTGCTGGCCTGGCCCGCCGCCAGCCAGACGCCGGCGCCGCTGCGGGCATGGAACCCGCATCCCGATGGCGCTCCCGCCACCGAGGCGCTGCGGAGTTTCGCCGCGGCAGTGCAGGCCGGCACGCAGGGCCGCTACCGCATCCAGTTCCTGCCCAACGCCGCGATCGGCGAGCAGGCCCTGGCCGTGCAGATGCTCAAGGCCGGCGAGATCGACGTCGCCGGCATCGACGCGGATCCGCTCTCCGACACGATCCCCACGCTGGAGGCCTTCCATCTGCCTTTCCTGTTCAGCGGCGCGGCGCACATGTTCCGCCATCTGGACGGGCCGATGGGCCAGCGCTTCACCGAAAAGCTCAAGGCCTCCGGCTACGTGGTGCTGGGCTGGTACAACGGCGGCGGCAGCTATTTCTACTGCGCGGAGAAGCCCATCACCCGGCAGTCGGACATGGCGGGCCTGCGCGTGCGGGTGCGGAACGTCGAAGCCCATGCCGAGATGGTCAGGCTGCTCGGAGCGGTTCCGGTACCGATGCCGGACAAGGAGGTGCTGGAAGCCTTCCGGAGCGGCAAGATCGACTGCGCCGAAGGCACGATGGTCGACTACGAAGCCGGAGCACTCTACAAGGCGGCCCGTTACATGCTCCTGGACCAGCACATGATCTCGCCGGAGGCGCTGGTCGTCTCCACCCGCCTCTGGGACCGCATGGCCCCCGAAGACCAGCGGGCGTTCCTCGATGCCGGAAAGACCTCTGCACTGCTGATGCGCAGACTGTGGGAGCAGCGCATGAGCGCGGCACGGACGGCATTGACCAAGGAAGGCGTGCAGTTCTCGCCCGTGGCGGATTTCTCGCCCTACGTGCGGCGGATGGCGCCGCTCTACAAGAAGTACACCGCGCATCCCGACGTGCGGGGCGACCTGCTGACCATCATCTCCGAACAGTGAGTGCCGCGGGGGCGTGCGGGCCGCCGTGTTCCGGGCCCAGCGCTCAGCCGATCCCGAACGCCAGCCCCGCGGCGCGCAGCGGGAGCCCGCGCGCGGAGGACGCGGCCAGCGCGCCCGTACTGCCGGCGGGCGGCGCTTCCTGCGCCGCGGTGCCGAAGCCGGCTCCGGCGGGCCATTGCACGGGCGGCAGGGCCTCGACGGCCGGGCGCGCGAAGAAATACCCCTGGAACAAATGCACGCCCATGGCACGCAGGGGCCGCAGCTCTTCCTCGGTCTCCACGCCCTCGGCGATGACGGCGATGCCCAGGGCCTCCCCCATGGACACGATGCTGCGCACGATGGCCTGGCGGACCGGATCGGTGCAGATGCCCCGCACCAGCGCCATGTCGATCTTCAGCATGTCGGGCTGGAAGTCCGCGAGCAGGCCCAGGCCCGCATATCCCGCGCCGAAATCGTCGATGGCGGTGCGCAGCCCCTGGCGGCGGTAAGCGCGCAGGATGCGGTTGAGGTGTTCCCTGTCGTGCGAATTCTCGTGCTCGGCCACCTCGAAGATGATGCGCTCGACCGGGAAGCCGGTGCGCCGCGCGGCCTCCAGCGTGAGGCGGATGCACGCCTCGGGCTGGTAGACGGCGTTCGGCAGGAAGTTGATGCTGAGGCGGCAGTCCACGCCCAGGCGGGCCGCCAGTTCGACGGCACGCACGCGGCAGGCCTGATCGAACGCATAGCGGTTGGTGTCGTTCACCCGGGCCAGCACGCTGGCCGCCGAGCTGCCGTCCGCGCCGCGCACGAGCGCCTCGTAGGCGAACACGCTGCCGCCGTGGCGCAGGTCCACGATCGGCTGGAACGCCATGGTGAAGGTGAAGTCGAGCGCCGCAGCGCCATCGCGGCACGCGGTGCAGGCGGTGGCTTTGGGAGCTTGCGCAGGCATGGCGGGAAAAAAATCGGGGTTACAGAAGGTTTCGCCGCAGCTTAGTGCAGCCGGGTGCCCCGTGCATGCCGCGGATTGCAGGGCGCGGCCACGTCCTACACTCCCGGCCCTGGCGCGGCGGACCATGCACCGCGAGCCCCACCCTTCCGCAAGCCACGCCGGGCCAAGGCCTGCCGCTATCCTTTGAATAGCGCACGGCAGACTGCGAAGCCCCGTGGGCGATTGCGGCGAAAATCCCCCGGTGTCCATCCCCCAGCCGTTCATCCAGGAGTTGCTTTCGCGCGTCGACGTGGTCGACATCGTCGGGCGCTACGTGCAGCTCAAGAAAGGCGGGGCGAATTTCATGGGGCTGTGCCCCTTCCACGGAGAGAAATCGCCCTCGTTCAGCGTGAGCCCCTCCAAGCAGTTCTACCACTGCTTCGGCTGCGGAAAGAACGGCAACGCGATCAGCTTCCTGATGGAGCATGCCGGCATGGGCTTCGTCGAGGCCGTGCAGGATCTTGCCCAGCAGGTGGGCCTGCAGGTGCCGCAGGACGACGTCTCGCCGCAAGAGCGCGAGCGCGCCGCCGCGCAGCGCCAGAAGCAGGCCACGCTCACCGACGTGCTGGAGAAGGCCGGAGACGCCTACCGCAGGCACCTGCGCGATTCGCCGCGGGCCATCGCGTACTTCAAGGGGCGCGGCGTGTCCGGGGCGATCGCCAAGCGCTATGGCCTGGGCTACGCGCCCGAGGGCTGGCGCACGCTCGCCAGCGTGTTCCCCGAATACGACAACCCGCTGCTGCACGAAAGCGGCCTGGTCATCGTGAACGAAGAGGACGCCAAGCGCTACGACCGCTTCCGCGACCGCGTGATGTTCCCGATCCGCAACGTGAAGGGCGAATGCATCGGCTTCGGCGGGCGGGTGCTGGGCGACGACAAGCCCAAGTACCTGAATTCGCCCGAGACGCCCGTCTTCCACAAGGGGCGCGAGCTCTACGGCCTGTTCGAGGCGCGCACCGCGATCCGCGAGCACGGCTACGCGCTCGTGGCCGAGGGCTACATGGACGTGGTCGCGCTCGCGCAGCTCGGTTTCCCGAACGCCGTGGCCACCCTGGGCACGGCCTGCACGCCGGACCATGTGCACAAGCTGTTCCGCTTCACCGACACGGTGGTGTTCAGCTTCGACGGCGACGCAGCGGGGCGCCGCGCGGCGCGCAAGGCGCTCGACGGCGCCCTGCCCTACGCCACCGACACGCGCAGCGTGAAATTCCTGTTCCTGCCCGCCGAGCACGACCCCGACAGCTTCATCCGCGAGCACGGCACCGAGGCGTTCGCCCGCCATGTGCAGGGCGCCCTGCCGCTGAGCCGCTTCCTGGTGGAGGCGGCGGGCGACGGCTGCGACCTGGGCCAGGCCGAGGGCCGCGCCCGCATGGCCGCGAACGCCCGGCCGCTCTGGAGCGCGCTGCCGGACGGCGCGCTCAAGCGGCAGTTGCTCGGCGAACTGGCGGAACTGGCCCAGCTCACGGCGGCCGATCTGTCGGACCTCTGGAACCAGGCTGCCGCGCAGGACGCCGGCCGCCATGGCGGCGGCGCCCGGTCGCAGGGCGCCGCAGCGGCGCAGGGAGCCCCTGCCGCCGACGACGCGCCGCCCTGGGGCGGGCCGCCGGACGGCGGCGGCTGGGCGCCCGCGCGGGACGAAGGCTACGGACACGGCCAGGGCGGCATGGGCCCCGGCCCTGGCACGGGCACGGGCGGTGCCAAGCCCTGGCGCAAGGACGGCGGCGACTGGAAGGGCAAGGGCAAGTGGCGCGGCCGCGGCGAAGAGCAGCGCCCGCCGCAGCCGCCCCTGCCCTCCACGCCCGCCGCCGGGCGCGGCGACCATGCGGCGCGCCTGCTGCTCTCGCACATGGAGTTCCTGGAAGAGCTTTCGCACGAGGACCACGCCACGCTGTGCGCGCAGCCCGCGCCGCACGGGCCGCTCTTCAACTGGCTGGAGGGCCAGTGGCACGAGCACGGGCCGCTCGCCTGGGCCGTGCTGCGCGAGAGCCTGCGCGGCCACGACTGCGAAACGCTGGCGGTGCGCGTGATGACAGGCTCGCACGCCCAGACCGAGGGCGAGACGGCGGAGCTGCGGGCCGAGTTGCGCGACCTGCTCGACCGCATGCTGATCGAGGACATCAAGCGCCAGGAAAAGGAACTCATCCAGCAGGCGGCGCACGACCCCTCCGCCCTGGAGCGCTACCGTGCGCTCCAGCAGCGGCGCCAGGTGCTGCAGGGGATCGCACCCGCGGACTTGAAAAAACCGGGCGGGCTATAATGTAAGGTTCATCGGCAAGAGCGACAGCAGCACCTCCGGGCCGGGCAATCGTGACACACACGCACACCGCCCTCCACACCGCAAGGACTGCACACCAAATGTTCGCCCACACATCTTGCCTTACGGGGGCCCACCTCCGAGCCGCGAAGGCCCCGCCTTCGCCGTGCCACCCGCGCCGGTAGACGAGGCGCTGGCGTTTCCTTTGTGTGTCCGTTTTTGAATCTGAGGTCTTCCATGCCCGCTCAAAAGTCCGCGAAGCCGCCCAAGTCCGCCCCTGAAACCGCCGCGAAGGCCGCCCCGATCTCGACAACCGCCGCGACGCAAGCCGCTCCTGCCGCCAAGAAAGCCCCATCCGTGCCCGTGAACAAGTCCGCCGACAAGCCCGAAGCCTCCGAAGAAACCACCGCCAAGAAGGCCGGCCGCGCCAAGGCCGCCACGACCGTGGTGGGCGATGACGACGAAGCGCCCAAGAAGCGTCCCGGCCGCCCGGCCAAGGCCGCCACCGCGGCGGCCGGCGCCAAGGTGCCCGCCAAGCGCGGCCGCAAGCCCAAGGCCTCCGAGGACGACGCCGGCGGCGACGATGCCGACCTGTCCGACATCGAATCCGAACTCGAAGGCGAGGTCGAGGCCGAGCCCGCCGAGGCCGCGCCTGCCGCAGCCGCCGCCACGACCGAGAAGGTCAAGCCGCTGCGCATGAAGATCAGCAAGGCGAAGGAACGCGCGCTGATGAAGGAATTCGGGCTGGACGACACCGTCCTGTCCGAGGAAGACCTGGCCAAGCGCCGCTCGCGCCTGAAGGCCCTGATCACGCTCGGCAAGACGCGCGGCTACCTCACGCAGGTCGAGATCTCCGACCACCTGCCCGACAAGCTGGTCGATGCCGAGACCATGGAAGTCGTGGTCACCATGCTCAACGACATGGGCGTGGCCGTGTACGAGCAGACCCCCGACGCCGAGACGCTGTTCCAGAACAACGTGACGCCCACGGCCACCACCGTCGAGGAAGCCGAGGAAGAAGCCGAGGCCGCGCTCTCCACCGTGGACAGCGAATTCGGCCGCACCACCGACCCGGTCCGCATGTACATGCGCGAGATGGGCACCGTGGAGCTGCTCACCCGCGAGGGCGAGATCGAGATCGCCAAGCGCATCGAAGGCGGCCTGCAGGCCATGATGGAAGCCATCAGCGCCTCGCCCGCCACCATCGCCGAGATCCTCGCCATGGGCGAGGAGATCCGCGAGGGCAAGGTCGTCATCTCCACCATCGTGGACGGCTTCTCGAACCCCAACGAGGCCGACGACTACGTGGCCGAGGAAGACTTCGACGAATTCGACGAAGAGGACGACGACGACGGCAAGGGCGGCTCCAAGGCGCTCACCAAGAAGCTCGAAGAGCTGAAGAACGAGGCGCTGCGCCGCTTCGACACGCTGCGCGGCCTGTTCGAGCGCATGCACAAGGTCTACGACAAGGAAGGCTACGGCACGCCGGCCTACATGAAGGCCCAGCACTCCATCTCGGCCGAGCTGATGACCATCCGCTTCACGGCCAAGACCATCGAGAAGCTGTGCGACATGGTGCGCGCCCAGGTGGACGACGTGCGCAAGAAGGAGCGCGAGCTGCGCCGCATCATCGTGGACAAGTGCGGCATGCCGCAGGAAACCTTCATCAAGGAATTCCCGCCCAACCTGCTCAACCTGCAGTGGGTCGAGAAGCAGGCCGCCGCCGGCAAGCCCTGGAGCGCCGTGCTCGCGCGCAACATCCCGCCGGTGCAGGAACTGCAGCAGCGCCTGATGGACCTGCAGTCCCGCGTGGTGGTGCCGCTGTCCGAGCTCAAGGACATCAACAAGCGCATGAACGAAGGCGAGTCCGCCTCGCGCGACGCGAAGAAGGAAATGATCGAGGCCAACCTGCGCCTCGTGATCTCCATCGCCAAGAAGTACACCAACCGCGGCCTGCAGTTCCTCGACCTGATCCAGGAAGGCAACATCGGCCTGATGAAGGCGGTGGACAAGTTCGAATACCGCCGCGGCTACAAGTTCTCGACCTACGCCACGTGGTGGATCCGCCAGGCCATCACGCGCTCGATCGCCGACCAGGCGCGGACCATCCGCATCCCGGTCCACATGATCGAGACGATCAACAAGATGAACCGCATCTCGCGCCAGCATCTGCAGGAGTTCGGCTTCGAGCCGGACGCCTCGATCCTGGCCGCGAAGATGGAGATCCCGGAAGACAAGATCCGCAAGATCATGAAGATCGCCAAGGAGCCGATCTCCATGGAAACGCCGATCGGCGACGACGACGACAGCCACCTGGGCGACTTCATCGAGGACGGTGCCAACACCGCCCCGATCGATGCCGCCATGCAGGCCGGCCTGCGCGACGTGGTCAAGGACATCCTGGACGGCCTCACGCCGCGCGAAGCCAAGGTGCTGCGCATGCGCTTCGGCATCGAGATGTCCACCGACCACACGCTGGAAGAAGTCGGCAAGCAGTTCGACGTGACCCGCGAGCGCATCCGCCAGATCGAGGCCAAGGCCCTGCGCAAGCTCAAGCACCCGAGCCGCAGCGACAAGCTGCGCAGCTTCATCGATTCGCTCTGATCCGCGCCGCTCCCTTCGAAAGCCCCGTGCTCACCGGCCGGGGCTTTTTTCATTTCACCATGACTCCAGCACCGAACTTCGCTGGACTACGCCGAAGCCCGATACAGCAGGTTTATCAATAACTTAGGCGAGTTCAACATATGCCGGTGCTTTCCGAAACCTGACCCGGCTTCCCCTCTGCTGGCCCCTACATGGCTCTTGGGAATCGGGTCTTTCCGAGGAGTCATCGTGGCAAAACTCAAGCTCACCAAGTCCGCAGTCGATGCTGCGCAACCCCAGGCGCAGGCCGTCGAACTCCGGGACACGCTGGTGCCCGGCTTCCTGTGCAAGGTTACACCAGCGGGCCGCAAGGTCTTCATGCTCCAGTACCGCACGAACGCCGGCGAGCGGCGCAAGCCCGCTCTGGGCCTGTACGGGGAACTGACCGTCGAGCAGGCCCGCTCGCTGGCCCAGGAATGGCTGGCCGAGGTGCGCCGGGGCGGCGACCCCAGCGCGGCCAAGGCCGCTGCCCGCGCAGCCCCCACGGTCAAGGAGCTGTGCACCAAGTTCATGGAGGACTACTCCAAGCAGCGCAACAAGCCCAGCACCCAGCGGGGGTATCAGGCCGTCATAGACCGCTGCATCGTTCCGATGCTGGGCCGCATGAAGGTGCAGGATGTGAAGCGGCCGGACGTGGCCACGGCGATGAAGAAGATGGCCCACAAGCCGGCCGAGGCGAACCGCGCTTTCAGCGTGATGCGCAAGATGTTCAACCTGGCCGAGGTGTGGGGCCACCGGCCGGACGGCACCAACCCCTGCCGCCACGTCCCGATGTACCCCAACGGCAAGGCCACCCACCTCATCAGCGACGAGGACATGGGCAAGCTGTTTCGGCGACTGGAGCACATCGAGGCCGAGGGCCTGGAGAACTACGTCATCCCGCTGGCGATCCGCCTGCAGTTCGAGTTCGCCGGTCGCCGCTCCGAAGTCGTCACGCTCGAATGGGCTTGGGTGGATCTGGAAAACCGGCGTGTGGTCTGGCCCGACAGCAAGACCGGCGGCATGTCCAAGCCCATGAGCGAGGAAGCCTACCGGCTGCTCTCGACGGCCCCACGGCAGGAGGGCAGCCCTTACGTGCTGCCTTCTCCGCGCCACCCCGGCAAGCATCTGACCACGGGCGAGTACTACGGCGGCTGGAGCCGCGCCCTCAAGGCGGCGGGCGCGGCCCATGTGGGCACGCACGGCATCCGCCATCGCTCGGCCACGGACATTGCCAACTCGGGCATCCCTGTCAAGGTCGGCATGGCGCTGACGGCGCACAAGACCGTGGCGATGTTCATGCGCTACGTCCACACCGAGGACGACCCGGTGCGCAAGGCCGCCGAGTTGGTGGCGAACCGGCGCAAGACGATCACCGAGGCGCAGCGGCCTGCGGAGGTGGTCGCATGACCAGGAAGACGCCTGCGGCGGTGGGAGCCGCACCCGCCGCCGTACCTGCCGGCTACGCGGGCATCCACGGCGGCATCGTGGAACTGCTCGATGCCGCGCGCCAGGCAGCAGCGCGCAGCGTCAATGCGCTGATGACGGCCAGCTACTGGGAGATTGGCCGCCGCATCGTGGAGGCCGAACAACAGGGCAAGCGGCGCGCGGGGTACGGCGAACAGTTGATGGCCCGGTTGTCCGCTGACCTGACCGCGCGGTTCGGGCGGGGCTTTGGCGTCAACAACCTGGAGAACATGCGGCGGTTCTTCCTCGCATACCCTGTTTCCGAGATTTCCCAGACACTGTCTGGGAAATTGGGAAACGAGCCGCCCGGCCAGAAATCCCAGACGGTGCCTGGGAAATTGAGCCTCGCCGAGCTGGCGCAGGTGTTCACGCTGCCGTGGTCAGCTTATGTCCGGCTGCTGGTGGTCAAGCACGACCATGCCCGCCGGTTCTACGAAATCGAGGCGCTGCGTGGCGGCTGGAGCGTGCGCCAGCTTGACCGGCAGATCGGCAGCCAGTTCTATGAGCGCACGGCGCTGTCGAAAAACAAAGCGGCGATGCTGGCCAAGGGCGCGGTGCCGAAGCCCGAGGATGCCGTCGCTCCGGGCGATGCCATCAAAGACCCGTATGTGCTGGAGTTCCTCGACCTCAAGGACGAGTATTCGGAGTCCGATCTGGAAGCCGCCTTGATCCGGCGGCTGGAAGATTTTCTTCTGGAGCTGGGTGAAGGGTTCACCTTCATCGGGCGGCAGCGGCGCTTGCGCATCGACCAGACCTGGTATCGGGTGGACTTGCTGCTGTTCCATCGCAAGTTGCGCTGCCTGGTCATCATCGACTTGAAGCTAGGGAGCCTGACCCATGCGGACGTGGGCCAGATGCACATGTATTGCAACTATGCCAAGGAACATTGGGCCTACCCCGAGGAAAACCCGCCCGTGGGCTTGATTCTGTGCGCAGACAAGGGCCATGCGCTGGCGCGGTATGCGCTGGAAGGCTTGCCTTCGAAGGTGATGGCGGCGAACTACCGTACCGTGCTGCCGGATGCCGAACTGTTGCAGAAAGAGCTGGAAACCGCGCGGCACCTGTTGGAGCTGCGTACGTCGAAGTAGTCCCGGAAACTCCAGCAATAGCTGGGCGTCCTGGCGTGCCGCCGTCGGGTTCACGGGCTGCACCCCGCGCCTCTTATCGCTCTACGCTTCCGAGGCCGCGTCTGGCCCCGTCTTGTGGACGGCAAGTTCGTAGCCAACTTGAACCGGAACGACCTCTCCTTTGACTACCTCACGCCCGGTTAGATCCAGCACCCGAACCTTGGATGGCCCATACCGTGCCGGGTCTGGTGAACCCGGTGTCGGAAAGGGAAGAATTGAAACTGGCTGACCGTTCAGGGCGAGGTCGTGTTTTTCCGACGGTAACTGCACTTGGAATACCTCGTTCCCGTAGGCCAGTACCAAGAACATGTAGGGATAGTTCGCGACGTGAGCTTTTCGCCGCAGGACAAATGCGGCGATCAAATCGTTCGGCATTGGCCCTGGCTGAAATGTACGAATGATCGGGCACTGATCCGCAAATCGACGACTGTGGTCGGTTGACCTCACCCAACTCATCAAGTGTGGGAAGTTTCCGACTTCTTCGTCGGGGAGCAATGTCAGGCCAATCTTCATGAACGCCTTGAGCACTGCGACCGGCGTATAGGAATCGCGCTTGAGCTGAAAGGTGATCCGCTGGTTCGCTTCGTCTATCTGGTAAAGCGGGTCATCCTCATACGAGGTGATATTGAAGCCCGCAGCGCCGTACTCGATTCGCCAGCCTTTCCCGTCGCCGCCTTTCTTCAAGGTCGGCACGCCACTTTTTCCACGAATGCGTGCGAAGGTACGTGTTGGCTTCGACCAGTTGCCTAGATCGTTCTCGATGCCGCGTCCAAACCCTTCATTGCAGTCGTCGCACTCATACACGCTCTCTATGCTCTTGTTGCCGAGTGCTTCCGGTATCGCATGAGCGACCTTGCGGAAGGTCACCTCGGGCGGCTTCCTACCGCAAAACCTGCAAGTGCGATTCTGCCTGTCGCCGAGGACAACCTTATCTCCTGGGCGCAGGAACCATTGCCGCAGCATGTCGTAGTGCGTTTCGTAGAACTTGATATTGGCTTCGAGAGAGGTCATGAAGCTTTCGTTTTGAGATGATGGTTGAGCGCCTATGCGCGCGATACACGGCATGCAGGCCGGATTGTCGTTTGATCCGGCCCCTGGGCGTCGCAAAACGCCCAAGGGCACTGCGGCCGCCGTGTCGGCGACGCTGTGTGATGACTTGAGCACCGAATGGGAAAGGTTGATACTGCGAGTCTCCGAAACTCGATGAAAGTACCTTGAGCCGTCTACGGCGCTGCGGCAAGTGACGCGACGGCAGGTCCGGCCTTACGCTTCTTGGCCGTGTTCACGTTGCGCGTCTCGACCTGTCCGCGCCAGGTTTCCAGCGCCATGATGTCGGCGAGCAGTTCATCGGGTTCCGGGACGGCGACACCACCCATGAGTGCCTTATCGTGCGCGTAGTTCGAGCACTTTGTCATGCCCGCGTTCACTTGCGCGTAGTCATCATCCTCAACTACAACACCGGCCAGCCGCTGCGTCTCGACACCTTTGCGGAAGCGAAGGATGACCTCTCGCAGTAGTACTTCCTCGACGGCACGTTCCCATGCCATGCGCAAGCGGAAATAGGCATCAACGGTCTGCCGTCTGTGTTCTTGCTCTTCGCCGTCCTTGTGGAGTTTGGCGATGGCTTGATGCTGGGCTTTCAGGGCGCTGACGCGCTTGCTCGCGGTCTTTCCCTCGAATGGGAGATCGGGGTCCGCAACCCCGAAGCCCTCTGCGCGGCGGGTCAGGCTTTGGGTTGCAATCGGGACACCGGCCAACTTCGCTTCTTCGACCAGCAGGCACAGGAAATAGATGTCATGGGTAAACACCACGACCTGCCGCTGCGCTGCCTCTGCAGTCAGGCGCTTTGCCACACGTTCACGCCGACGGTGATCGAGCGATGACACCGGATCATCGAACACGATGCCGCCCTTACCGCCACTCAGGCCGACCTCAGCAAGGAAGGAGCCGATCGCGATCGCACGCTGCTCGCCCTCGCTCAAGATGTCACTCGGACTGCGGCTTTGTGGTAGTTCCAGCTTGAGCTTGTGCAGGGCTTTACCCCTATCCGACCGACTCTGCAGCGAAACGCGCAACGTGCCGACACCGAGCGCCTTGAATTCGCGGTTCAGGGCGTCGGCCAGTTCCTTCGACACAACCTTCTCCGCCAGTTCCGACGCCTTTAACGAGATGGCGTTGGTCTTCACGGCAGACAGGCACTTCGTGAGCTTGGCCTGGTGGGCGAGTCGATTGACGGCGGTGACGACAGCATCCTTGATCTGACTCAGTCTTACCCGTGCATCCAGTTCCAGGAACTGCTTCTGCAGGGTCGCACGGGCCTTTTCGTCCGAGGCCTTCTCCAAGGTCACCGCTTCGGCATTCAGCTTGTCAGCCAAAGCCTGAAGGCGCTCGGTCGGATTGACCAGAGGTTGACTGACGTCGTCCCACTGATGCGAGATCACTGCCGCTTTGATGGCCTCCTGGCGAGCGGCCAGGAGCGGCTCGAAAGCCTTGGCATCGGCGGCCAGTTGCGGGTCCAAGGCCTCGATTTCTCCATATGTCACGTCGTCGAGATTCAGCGTGAGAACCTGCGCAGCGAACGGCTTGTATTCCGCGTACAGGGCAACACGGCGTGCCTGGGATGTCTTCTCCGCTTCCTGTTGAATAAAGGCTTCGAAGCGCAGCAAGCGGTCGGAGCCTTCGGCAAGGGGTTGTTGGCAGAGCGGGCAAGGTGCGTCCGCGCCCAGCGCGGGGAACGATTTGTCTGGGTGGGATTCGATGGCGAACTTGCGCGCTGCCTCGAATAGTTCACGCCATGTCTCGCCGCCGGTACCCGGCAGCAGGTTCTCACCTTCCTTGAACTGCTTCGCGGCGAGGGCGGCTGCAGTCTGCGCCGTGCGATAGCTGTCTGCCAGACCTTTCAGCTTGGCGACGACAGCTTGATCCACCTGTGCGCCTTTGCTGGCCGCATTCGCTGCGATAGCTGTGATACGGCGAGCGCGCAAGCGCAGTTGCGCGGCCTTCTCCTTCGGGTTGTTCTCCTTCAGGCTCTTGTCCAGAGACGCATGTTGGGTCAGTTCCTCTGGGGTCACCGTTGCCAGCGCTTCAATCTGGGCTAGGGCCGTCTTGGCGGAAAGCGAGGCGACTAACTTGCCGACGGGTGTGTCGCCTTGCAATGGCGCAAAGGCGGACAGATCAGCGGCGGATTGGGTGTATTCAGTCTCGATCGCCGTCTTCAACTGCTTGCAGACTTTGGCCAGCCCTTCGAATACATCGAGCCCGTAGGGCACATAGGAGAAATCGTCCTCTCTGTCGAGGTAGGCGCGAGCGCAACGCGAGTCGAAAATCGCAAATGACGAAAGCGCTGCAGGAGCCACTTTGCCGTGTTGCCAGTGTGCATCTTGCGCAACTCCATCGATTGCGATTTCGAACGTGGCTTCCGGAGTCCCGGCTTTGCCTGCAGGCAAGTTGGCGTTCGGATGAATAGCCTCCGTCTGATCGCGCGCACGACATGCGCGCTTGAGCACACGGGAGTACCCCGACTTGCCTGAACCGTTATCGCCATAGATGACGGTCATTCCAGAGGCGCCGAAGGGCAGACGTTGATTCTCCGCAATCGCGTTGACGTGCCGCATGCTCTTGATGGCTCGCAGCTCAACGTGAGTTGTCGCTTGGACCGGAGCGGGAATCTGATCTGCCGTCAGCGGCTTGGGCTTGCGGTCTTTGGGATCTGGGATGCCATGTGCCGCTTTGAGTAGCGCGAAGAGGTCATCCTGATCCTCTATCGTGAGCGTTTGCTTGGCCAGCAGGCGGGCCACCGCATCGCTCTGCCACTCAGGCAACCCCTTCGTCCAGTCCAGTATCTCCTGCAATATCGACATAGGCCCCTCCCGCCGTCGTGTCATTTATCGTCCAGAAGCTCTCCCGATTCGCCGCACAGGCCATGGGAGCGCTGTTGCAAACGGAAACATTATGACCCCCCAGGGTTCCGCTGCAAGGCTCGCGCACAGTGCCTTGCGTTTCGCACCAAACCGCCACCACGCGGCATTGCCTTCTCATGCATTTGGTAGCGAGCAAAACCCTCCGCCCTAAGTCCGCTCAGATACGTCCATCAATTGCACCTCCGATTTCCGTATGTCATAGCTGATGCCTTTGATTTCGCAGATGACTATGGACTGTGGGATAAGCTCCAACGTCGGATCGGTTCTTTCCAAGAAATCCCAGTCATCGTTGAGCGATGCGGGATCTTCTTTGTACCAAACCTGTGGATGAAACCATTGATCACCCTCATCGTCCGTTTCGTATAGATAGGCATTTAACTCACGCCCATGTCTCTTGAAAAATCTCTTTACGAACGATGCTTTGTTGAATAGCGTGACGTTGAGCGGGCGCTTGTTTTCGGATGCTGGCACCTGTGCAGAGCGGAAGATTAATCCATCCAAATTGAGCTTCGCATGGGTGGCGAGATAGTCGGATATCACTTGCGTCAACAGATAGCCATCCTCACTGTGCTCAGGGAGGACGGGCTTGGTGAGTACTCTTTCGAGTTGAGAAAGAAACTTCTGCCGCCGCGCACTTTCCAGTGATGACGCATCAAACATGCTGCGATTGATGACAGATGGAATTTGCGGCAGGCGCGTCAAGTCCAGCAATCGTATTGAACGAAGAATTTTGAATTCTGCAACCGCAACACGGCTTCCAACGGGAGGCCGTACTTCGGCAATCGCGACGTCTGGCGAATTGGCGCCGTAGAACATCGAGATGCCTCTGGCGTTCATGCGTCCCGCGCTGCCAACACTCGAAGGCGGTGGTCCCAGTTGAGCGTCTGGGTCTTCCAGCGCCTTCTCTAAGGCATCGTCGTTCTGAAAAACACGTGCGCGAAAAAGAGTTCCCAATTCATGACCGGGGCCGACCGCGATAATCAAAGGTTCGCCTGAGGCAGTGGCATCTGTGTCCACCTTGTCGAAGACCATCTGGAGCACTTCGAGTGCGTCTGGGTTAACAAACCTGGCGCGCGTCCGAAGACTGTCCTGCATGTCGTGCCATCGGCGATGAAGCCAGTGGTCTGCTACGCCAGTTTTAATGAATAAGGCGTCCGCCTCTGGTGCCTGGCCATCGTATGCGTCGCGTTCCCAGATAGTCCGCACGATTTCGAATAAATCGTCGGCAAGCGCATTGGATGCGGGTTCTACCTCTTGCTGAATGACCTCCTGGAGTTCATCCCCGAGAGACGGATACCCATGATCCTCACGAAGAACATTGTCGGCAACTTGATAGTTGTCCTGGAACTCGTGGTCAAAAATCTGCGCGATTTCATATAGCTCCAAGGTCGGCGCGTTCCGTCCGCAATAGGCACACGCCACATCGGTCGTTTCGCTGGCACTTATCTTCTGGCTTAGAAACTGATTGCCGATGCATGTGCCACAGACTGCCTTTTCATCCAGATCGACTCCGCTCAAGATGCTGCTCCATTATTTTTGATTTGCTCTGTCCTCGGCGCCGCACTACACGAAGCAGGCGAAATCCTGCTAGGCGGGCGCCATGTCCCGTCCCTTTTCATGGGCGTACCAGCGTTAGATTAGCGTAACGACAAGCTACTGAGTTAGGCACTCATGCTTTGTCGGTTGTGGATGCAGGGCGTCCCCGGCCAAGAAACATGGCCGGTCGCGCTGTCGTGCTGCGCATCGAGCCCCCTTCGGGGTCTCGCCCCTGACGGGCTTCCATCGTCCCCTCGCTCCGCTCGGCTGACGCCTCCGGCCCGGCTTCCAGCTTCGGGCCTGCGCGCTTCGCTTGCCTTGCGGTCGGCGTGAATGGCGGCCGTTGCCTGTCCAGCCATCTTTCCTGACTCCATCACCTTGTCCGCGACTGTAGCCCGCGCCCGTGCGCCATCAAGGCGCGCAGGGCCGTGTCCTCGGCTGCGCCTGCGGGCCGCACCCACCCTGCGCTTGTTTCCTTGACGGCGCCCGTGCGCGCGCTCCCTTTCGTCGCGGGCGATGAACTCAGGAAAGACGGTGGCAACGAGGCCAACCGGGTTCTTCGTGCCGACCGCACCGAACAGCCGAAAGGCTGGGCTCCGAATCTAGGAATCCGGTGTGCGCTTTCTTCAACAGTCAAGTCAGGAGAACGACATGCTTGCCAACCGTTTTGCTTCCCACTCCCCCGCACTGCGCAGCGACACCCCGCTGTCGGATGACCAGATTCGCCGGGTGGCCCCGTCCATCTTCGCGGACGCCCCGCATGACAGCCGCTCCGAGCGGTACGCCTATATCCCCACGGTCGCGGTTTTGACCGAACTTCGCAAGGAAGGGTTTCAGCCCTTCATGGTGTGCCAGACCCGCGTGCGCCGCGAAGACCGCCGCGACTTCACCAAGCACATGCTCCGCCTGCGCCATGCCAGCCAGATCAACGGCGCGGAAGCCAATGAAATCATCCTGCTGAACTCCCACGATGGCACCAGCAGCTACCAGATGCTGGCGGGTCAGTTCAGATTTGTTTGCGCCAATGGGCTGGTGTGCGGAGACACCGTGGCCGATGTTCGCGTGCCCCACAAAGGGGACGTGGCGGGACAGGTCATCGAAGGCGCTTTCGAGGTGTTGAACGGCTTCGAGCGGGTGCAGGAATCCCGCGACCTGATGCGCGGCATCACTTTGGACGATGGCGAATCGGAAGTGTTCGCCCGCGCCGCGCTGGCCCTCAAGTACGACGACCCCGACAAGCCCGCGCCCATCACGGAATCGCAAATCCTGATGCCGCGCCGGCTCGAGGACCGCCGCCCCGACCTGTGGAGCGTGTTCAACCGCACGCAAGAGAACCTCACCAAGGGTGGACTGCATGGGCGCAGCGCCAACGGACGCCGCCAGCAAACCCGCCCCGTGCAAGGCATTGATTCCGACATCCGCCTCAATCGCGCCCTGTGGCTGCTGGCCGATGGCATGCGCGCCCTCAAAGCCTGACCCCTTCCTGAGTTTTCCCCGCAGGAGGGGCGGTTTCCCCTCCATTCCTTGTTTCACTCGATTGGAGATTCACCATGAACGCTGTTACCCACACCGAAGCCCGCGCCGTCACCACCGCAGCGACCATGCTGCAAGCTGCTGACCCGAGCAAGCACATGACCCTCGTTCCGCTGTCGCGGCTGGTGCTGCGCCCCACGGGCCGCAACGTGCGCAAGACCGCGCCGCGCATGTCCATCCCCGAACTGGCCGCATCCATCCAGCGCGTGGGTCTGTTGCAAAACCTCATCGTCATTCTTGCCGCCGATGGCCTGCATTACGAGGTGGTGGCCGGTGGCCGACGCCTCGCGGCCCTCAAGCTGCTGGCGAAGAAACACCGCATCGCCAAGGATTGGAACGTGCCGTGCCTGCAGGTGGCCGATGGCACGGCACGCACCGCCAGCCTTACCGAGAACGTGCAGCGTGAAGCCATGCACCCGGCAGACCAGTTCGAGGCCTTCGCCGCGCTGGTTGCCGAGGGCCGGCCCATCGAGGACATTGCGGCGGATTTCTCCGTCACGCCCCTGGTGGTGCAGCGCCGCTTGAAGCTGGCGAACGTCTCGCCGCGCCTGATGGACGACTACCGCGCCGATGCCGTGACGCTGGATCAGTTGATGGCCCTGGCCATCACCGACGATCACGCCGCGCAGGAGGCCGCGTTCTACGATGCGCCGCAGTGGCAGCGCAATCCCTCCGCGCTGCGCGAGCGCCTGACCGAGCGCGAGATCGGGGCCTCGCATCCGCTGGTGCGCTTCGTCGGGCTGGACGCCTACGAAGCCGCAGGCGGCGGCATCCGCCGCGACCTGTTCGCGGAAGGCGATGCGGGCGTGTACGTGTCCGATACCGCCCTGCTGGAAACACTGGTGCGCGAGAAGCTGGAAAGCTATGCCTCGACTCTCCGCGCCGAGGGCTGGGCCTGGGTGGATGCCACGCCCGCCATGACTTATGCCGACCTGCAAGCCTTCCAGCGTGCCCCGAGGGAGCGGCGCACGCCGAACAAGCGCGAGGCGCAGCGCATCGAGCGGCTGCAAGAGAAGATGCAGGCCGTGGGCGTTGCCGTGGATGCAGCGATGGACGCCGACGACGAGGACAAGGCCGAAGCCTTGCAAGAGGAAGGCGAAGTCCTGGGCGAGCAGTTGCAGGCGCTGGAAGAGGGCTTGCAGGGCTACAGCGCGAACGTGAAAGCCGCAGCCGGTGCCATCGTCACCATCGACCGCAACGGGGAAACCGTGATCCATCGCGGGCTGCTGCGCGAGGCCGAGGCCAAGGCGCTGCGCACGCTGGAGAAGCTGCGCCAAGGTTTTGCCGAGGGTGAAGGTGCGAACGACGATGATGGCGAAGCGGCGGAAGAAGCCCAGGCCCCCGCCGTCTCCGACCGGCTGGCGCAGCGCCTGAGCGCGCACCGCACCGCCGCGCTGCAAATCGAAGTCGCCCGGCATCCGCAAGTGGCGCTGGCCGCGCTGGTGCATGGCATGGTGCAGAGCGTCTTGCAGGGGCGCTACTACGGGCACGACATGCCGATGGGGGTTCGCTTCACGCTGCAAGACCGGCTGGAAGGCATGGCCCCGGACTGGCCGGAATCACCCGCCGCCCTGGCGCTGCGCGAGCTGCAACAGGTATGGGGCGACAAACTGCCCGAGGACAGCGCCGCACTGTTCGCCGCGCTGCTGGCGATGGAGCAAGGCGAACTGGTCCAACTGCTGGCCGTGTGCGTGGCCGCGACGGTGGACGTGGTGACGCCTCGCGCCACGCCGCACCAGCCCGGCGAGGAACTGGCGCAGGCTGTGGGCCTCGACATGGCGTCATGGTGGCAACCGTGCGCGGAAGGCTACTTCAGGCACGTTCCGAAGGCCGCGATCCTGCAAGCCGTGGGCGAGTTCGCGCCGGCTCACGTCGCTCGGCTGGGCAAGCTCAAGAAAGCGGATATTGCCAGCGAGGCCGAACGGCTGGCCAAGGGCACGGGCTGGATGCCTGCCATCTTCAAGGCCGAAGGGCCACAGGAGGTAGGGCCGGAAGAAGGCGCGCAAGCCAGCGCCTCCGCAATGGATGAACTGGCCGAAGCATTGGCCGCCTGAACCTCGACGCAGAGCAGCGCCCCGGCCCCGGCCGGGGCGCTGGCTTGCAAGGAGCCAGATCATGCCCACCACCGACACCACAAGCCGCCCGCGTATGGCGGCGACCTATGCGCCCGGTACGGTGCGCGCCCGCCGCTGGCACGGCGAGGGCGACGTGCGGAGCTACCGTCCGCCCTCGGGGTGGACGGCCCGCGCCGACCTCACGGACGTTCACCCCATCACGGGCCGCGCCCTGGCGCGCGCCGCGTGGTGGATCATCGAGACGAAAGACTGATGCCGGCACCCGGCCCAGGCCGTTCCGGCCTGGGCCGGGTGGATTCAAAAATCCGGGCGCGGCAGTGGCCGCGCCCGGTGTCGAACCCCGAAGGCCAACCAGAACGCCACAGCCTTCGCGACCGCTCCGGTTGCGGCGTTGGCGCGCGCTTGATGGCGAGGGCCCGATCACACCTTGATCGGGCCAAACATCCCTGTGTAGATCAGCGTTTCCCAAACCTTCTTGATCCCCTGTCCGGTCTCCTGGCTCACGAACAGCGACGACCTGGCGCCGTGAGGGGCGCCCAGGAAATACGAACGCATTGACTCCCAGGTCTCCGCGACCTGCGACCAGGTCCAGCACGGAACTTCTTTCTCCAGGATCAAGGGCACAGCGATGGCCAGCGGGATCATCTTGTCCATGGGCAACGGCTCTTCCCAGTTGCACTTGACCAGGATCGGGGTTGCCTCCGCGCTGTAGAACTGCACATCCAGCTTCTCTGCCGTGATGTACGCGGCGTGGTGGCGAGGCAGGGCCAGCACGGAATCCAGGACCTTCTGGCCATCGCCATAGGGGCAGGTGATGAATCCGTGGGCGAAGTACCGCGTGTGATCGAGGCCCTTGTAGCCGCAGCGATCGCTGGGGGTCGTAACGGGATGGCGGTCATCGTGATTGCGTACCAGCGGGTGCCATGAGGGGTATCGGTCAACTACCGGCCCGAGTTCAGTCACGATGTCTTCTAGCGCCCTTTTGCTCCGGAGGCGCTGCGATTCGTCCGCATCCCGAGGGCGGGGGACAAGGTACTTCTCCACCTCTTCGTATCCTGCTTGTGCTGCTTCATCTGCTCGGAACGCCATGATTCACCTCGTTTTGCTGTGTTGTGCGTGAATGTATTGTGTTACGCATGAAATGTCAATATTGTGCGTAAATTGATTGATTCATGGTAGTTGGCGGTCCGTAGTTCGACGACCATGAGCGTGCCGGCGCAACGCGCCGTCGGGCTCTCGGGCTGCGCCCCGTGCCGACTTCGCTGTCACGGCCATTCGGCTTCCATCCCTCACGCCTTCGCGCCTGCGGCGCTGCGCGCTTCGCTTGCCTCCGGGGGACAGTCCTACGGACTCTCCCCGCCGCGCATGGCTTGGCGCCCCTCAATACCGCCGAACCGGCATGCGCCGGATCGGCCGGGCCAGCGCCCCGCTGCGATGGACGGGGCGCTGGCGAACACGCCGGCGCTTGCTGCGGCAGGTTGTGCAAATGCGTGCTGTCCTCAACGCTGGCGGTTCGTGCCCATCACGTCACGAAGGACGGTTCACGGACAACCCGCCCGGCATCGCTATGGAGCTTCCACGCCACGCCTCAAGACCGGCACTGCAGAGTGCGGCCGGGGCGTTCTCGCCCGTCGTTGGCTGGTTGACTTGGCCCGCGTCACGAGGCGAGCCGGAGCAGCCTTCGGGCGGGGATGCTGAGTCGGCCTTGTCTCCTTTCGGTTTGGGGGTGGTTCGGCCCAAGGCGTCCTTGTCTCGTTGTGAATCCTGGCTGTGGCACGGCTGCGCCTCGGTCTTCATGGCTGCAACCGTCCGGCGAAAACAATTTCCCCGCCTTTGTCACTGCGTTCGGCGGCTTCCTCGCGCAGCAAATTCTTTTCGCCTCCCGGTCCTCCACGGTGTTGCGGCCGCAAGCGGTGCAGCCAGCCCGTCCCCCGCCGGCCGGATCACAACAAGGACGCGATGGGCGCGAACCTTGTTCAACCAAAAGGAGTTTCATCATGGCCAACATCGGTACCTTCACCGCAGACAAAGACGGCTTCACCGGCACGCTTCGCACCCTGACGCTCAACGTCAAGGTCAAGCTGGTCCCCAACGACAAGGGCGACAACGAGAAGGCCCCCGACTTCCGCCTGCAGGCCGCCAGCCACGACATCGGCGCGGCGTGGAAGAAGACCAGCGAGGCCGGGCGGGAGTACATCTCCGTGACCCTCGACGATCCTTCGTTCCCGGCCACGGTCTACGCCCGTCTGATCGAAGGCGAGGACGGCACGCACGACCTGATCTGGTCGCGCAGCAAGCCCCAGGCGGCCTGACGGCCGCCAGCGCCCCGCCCACGGCGGGGCGCTGCGTTGTGGGTTAGTCCCGAACGCGGCAACGGCAGATGGTGGTCCATAGCGAGCTGCGGCCCCCTGTTTGGGAGCGGTGTCTGTGTTTACGGCCCGGGGCATGGCGTGTCGGCGCGATGCGCCGCCGGGCTTTGCGGGCTGCGCCCCGTGCCGTCTTTGCCGTCACGGCCATTCGGCTCCAATCCCTCACGCCTTCGCGCCTGCGGCGCTGCGCGCTTCGCTTGCCTCCCGGGGATCGGCGCAAGGCCCATCCCCGCCGCGCGGTCCTTGGCGCCCTCGACACTGGCTGGGCGTCCAAGACCGCCTTACTGCCCGAATTGACCAAGCCCAGGGGGAGGCGGCACTGCGTTAATCCAGCAACCGGGGCTTTCGCTATCGAAAAAATCTACCTGAACAGGTCCAAGATCATCTTGAATGACTTGATACACGTAATTGCAGTAGACCTGATCACCACGGAATACAGAGACCGCCACCCGCCGAATTCCGGTCCCACGCATCCGCTGCAGCAGATGCCGGTCATGCTCCCCGAGTCCCCAACCGAACAGCGTCAACGTGAATCGCTGCGACGTGAGCACCTCGCGGTACACCGTGGCCAGATAGTAGCTATTCTGGATCGAGGACACCTTCTGCTGCATCGTTCCCTCGCTGACAAACAGCGGCACGACTTGCTCGCTGCGCCACGCCTGCAGGATCGCCTCCAGCAAGCCCGCTCCTGCACTATGGATCTTGAGCTCCTGTTCCACAGCGTTGCGGCATAGAGCCAAGTTTCCATGGGGATAGAACACCAATGTGTTGGTTCGCTCCCGATAGGGCTCACGGAACCTCTGCCACGCATCATTGAAGGCGCCGTGTGCGCCGTTCCCGAGGAAGCAATCCTTGAACAGATGTCCGTCTTGGACATTGAGCCCATAGGTCATAGTCCAATAGACCAGCAAGTCGTAGTTCAGCGAAATGACCGTGTCGAACCCCTTCAGGAACTGGTACATGCTGGGCAATCGGCCACTCACCAGATCATATTCAGGATGCACATTCCGAACGGCTTGAATCAAACACTCTCTGACGTTCAGGTAGGCCTGATGCGTGCGATGGTCTGGTATCTCCAGCGACTTGTTGACGTTGGACGCCTGCCAGACCAGGCGAAGAATCAGCTCAAAGTCGGATGTTCCGAAAAAGCGAAAGAGGCGATTTACATCATCGGCGAGCAATCCCGTTCGCTGGGCATGCTCCAGCAATGAGCCGTAGCCGAAGCTGGGCGAGACAGCCATGCTCGCTCCGTTGCCCAGAAGAATCGTTCCTTGTTGGTAGTTGGGCGCAATCTGCGTCCACTGCGCGATGGGGTATGGCATCCCTGGCTCCTCCTTGTTGTTCGATTACATGATGACATTTTCGGGAGTGATCAAGGACTCATAACCTGCAAGTACCGCGGATAGGTCACTCGTGCCCCGTTTTCAGTCTGCCGCGGCTGCACGCTTCGCAGTACCCCAGGGGAAAGCCCTGCGGGCTATCCCCGCCGCGCGCAGCTTGAACACCGCCGAACCGGCTGAGCCTTGCCAGCGCAGGCGCACACGCTAGAGCGTGCCACCCTTCTTCGTCACCATCTCCAGTTCCTGCCGCACCTGCGCCAGCAACTGGTCGGCCTGCCCCAGGTCCTTGCCGGCATAGGCCAGCGTCAGCAGCGTGAGCGGGTGGACCTCCATGACGTCGCACAGCTCGGCGAGCTTGTTCAGCGTCGGGCTTTTCATGTCACGCTCCAGCGTGCTCATGTAGGTGCGGCTGGAGACGTCGGAGAACGCCTCCTGGCTCAATCCACGCGCTTTCCTGATGGTCTTTAGTGCCTCCGACAATGTATGTTTCGCTGCCAACCCTGGATCTCCCCAAAATCCAAGATGACAGCCGATTGAGTTCTATAGGGCTACAATCTATAGTGTTCGTCTATGCCGATCTGCCGCTTTCGTGCTTTACGGAAATCCGTATCTGCGGCTTCGCACAGAAGCGCAAAGCCGCTTCTGTGTCTTTGCGCCAACCCGCCGATACGGTTCTGCGCTTTCACGCTTCAGCGGCTTTGTGCGAATGAGGGGGTAACCCGTGGACCGACTCATCACCGAGGACGAGCGCAGGCAACTGCTGGAGCACGGCGCGGTTCGCGCTGCCGGCCAGGCCATCGACCCGCAGCCCGTCGTGCGGCTCTTCACCCCGGACGCACACGCCACCTGGCTGCTGGCTTCGCTCAACCCGGCCGATGGCGACACGGCCTACGGGCTGATCGACTTGGGGATCGGCATGCCCGAGCTGGGCGAGATCAAGCTGTCCGACCTCGCCTCCATCGTCGGGCCGCGCCGGCAGCCCGTGATGCGGGATCGGTATTTCCGGGCGGCACGCACGCTGTCGGCGTACACCCGGCTGGCCCAGGAGAACGGTTCCATCCTCGATTGAGCGGTTCGCGCCACGGCCAAACCGGGCGCATAGAGGCTATTTGGGTCTTACTTCAGACCTGTCAGGTCTTAGTCGGCACTGTTGCACCAAACCGGTGCCACTCTGGCGAAACCGGCCATGACGCAGCGCGCGTCATGGGGCACGGTGGATGGCGCAGGAGGCGGCATTTCCTCGCACGCCACCGTCGCATTCAGACGATCCGCACAACAGACGGTGTTGCATTTCGTCTTGACACGCAAGTTACCAATCTACCATCTTATTCACGAATGGATGCTAGTTTGATGCGGTGACGTTGGCGTGCGGAACCGGTGACGGCTTTCCTGCGGTTTCAAGGGAGCTTGCGTCATGGCCGAGCCGCATCACCTTGCGCACTGGTATCCAACAGCGGCGTATCTCTACGTCCTGTACCTGGACGCGCTCGCGCTGGCCTGGGAGTACCTGCGCCGCCATCCCGACTACCGGCTCGACTGGCTGCGCCACCATCACCGGCAACCCACACACCAGGCCGCACAGCACGCGGCGCGCCGCTGGGGCCTGCGCCTGCTGGAAGACCCGGCCCTGGATGCGCGCGACGCGCATCCGGCCTGGCTGCCCGGCCACGATGCTGTGGTGCAGCTCCATCCCGATGCCGATCCGCCGCCCGAGGCGGCGGCCTTCGCGTTCTGGAGCATTCCCGGCCACAAGCAACTGCTGCATGACGGCAAAGGGCTAGCGCTGATCGCGCGCGGCCCTGGCCATTGCGCGCGCTTCGCGCTGGCGCCCGGCCTGGAGGACGGCATGGCGGTCGCCTATGCCCACCGCGGCCGTGGCGCTCCGCATGTGCCTGATACGCCGGCCCCGATGGCCCGGCCCCGGCCACCGCCTGCGGCGCTGCTGGAGCTGCACACCTTGCAGGCGCTCGACGCGACCCTGGCGGGCGCGTCCTTGCGCGAGGTGGCCGAGGGTCTGTTCGGTGCCGATGCCGTGGCCGCCGACTGGCACGCGGATGGCGACCTGCGCGCCCGCGTGCGCCGCCTGGCGCGCCGGGGCGATGCGCTGATGCGCGGCGGCTATCGCCGCCTAGCACAGCTCCCCCCGCTTGAGAAGGGACGTTTTGAAGGGGACGCAAAACGTCCCTGAGCAGCAGAGCTTCGTTTTCTGAGACTGCCTCCATCCGGTTGCGCTCTGTGGCCGGAGCTTTGAAAGCTATGGAGGTACACCCCATGCGTCCTGCTCCCCTGCGGCCTGCCGCCGCTCCCGCAACTGCTTCGACCGCTGCCGCGCAGCCGCAGCGCTATCTCACCAACGACGAAGCCGCCGACTACCTGCGGCTGTCGCCGCGCACGCTGGAGAAACAACGCGTGCTGGGTGGCGGCCCCAAGTTCCGCAAGTTCGGCCGGCGCGTGATGTACGCCGTGGCCGACCTCGATGCCTGGGCCGCCGAGCGCAGCTTCGAAAGCACCTCCGATCCCGAGTACGCCGAGCACCATGCGGCGGACACCCGTGCGCGCTGATCGCTGGCACGCGCCCGGCCATCGCCATGTCCCGCCCTGCGCTGCCGTCCCGGCAGCGGCTATCGCAAGAACGCGAACAGCTCGACCTGTTCCGCGCCTTGCCGGGCGCCATGGCGCCGCGCGACAGCCAGGACCTGATGGCCTTTCCGTTCTTCTCGCTGGCGAAGTCGCGGCGCACGGCGCCGATCGACTTCCAAGCCAGCGGCGTGACGATCCGCGTGGAGGGCACGCAAGAGCACGGCATCGCCACCATCTGGGATGCGGACGTGCTGATCTGGGCCGCCAGCCAGATCGTGGAAGCGCGCGACGCGGGCCTGCGCCCGTCGCGGCTGATGCAGGCCACACCCTACGAGATCCTGCGCTTCATCGGGCGCGGTACGTCGCTGCGCGACTACCAGCGCCTCAAGGCGGCCTTGGATCGCTTGCAGTCCACCACGGTGGCCACGTCGATCCGCGAGACCACGGGAAGGCGTCTGCACCGCTTCTCGTGGATCAACGAGTGGAAGGAGCTGGCCGACGCCCGCGGCACGCCGCTGGGCATCGAGCTGATCCTGCCGGACTGGTTCTATGGTGGCGTGCTGGATGCGGCACTGGTGCTGACCATCGATGCGGGGTATTTCCGGCTGACGGGTGGCATCGAGCGCTGGCTATACCGCCTGGTGCGCAAGCACGGCGGGCACCAGCCCGGCGGCTGGCAGTTCGATTTCCGGCACCTGCACCGCAAGTCGGGCAGCACGGCGAAGCCCTACGACTTCGCCTGCGACCTTCGCGCGCTGGTCGCGCGGCAGTCGCTGCCCGGCTATGTCCTGGGCATCGAGCGGATGGACGGAGTCGAGCTGCTGACGTTCCGCCCGGTGCGTCCCGTGCCGTGGCCGGCACGGGGATAAACGGTGCGAAGCCTGTGGACGAGCTCGTGCTATCAGGCGTGCCAGGTCTCGTGCTATCAGGCGTGGGACTATCGTGCTATCAGGCGTGTCATTCGCCCGCAAAGCCAATGCTGGCACGGGTTTCGGCCTCCCTTAACTTCCCTAACTTAAATGCTCTAACTTCTAGTAGAAGCACCGCGCCTCGGTGGACAACCGCCGCGCGGGCAGAAACGCAGCAGCAACAGCCGCGCTTTCCAACGCGGAGGGCTAGGCCATGATCGTCGCGCTGCTCAACCAGAAAGGCGGCGTGGGCAAGACCACGCTCGCCACCCACATTGCCGGCGAGCTGGCGATGCGCGGCCAGCATGTCGTGCTGCTGGACGCCGACCCGCAAGGTTCATCGCTGGACTGGACACAGCGTAGAAGCCAGCAAGGTCTGCCACGGCTGTTCAGCGCCGTGGGCCTGGCACGCGAAACGCTGCACCAGGAAGCGCCAGAACTCGCCAGGCGGGCCGATCACGTCGTCATTGATGGGCCGCCCAGGATCGCCGCCTTGGCGCGCTCTGCGCTGCTGGCGGCCGAGCGCGTGCTGATCCCGGTGCAGCCGAGTCCCTACGACCTGTGGGCCAGCGCCGAGATGGTGGCGCTGATCCGCGAGGCGCAAGTCTTCCGGCCTGTGCTGCGCGCGGCCTTCGTCATCAACCGGCGCGTCAGCACCACCGTGATCGGGCGCGAGGCTCGCGGGGCGCTGGCCGATCAGCCGCTGCCCGCGCTGCGCGCGGAAGTGCATCAGCGCATCGTGTTCGCTGACAGCGTGGCCGCTGGCCGGCTCGCACGCGAGACGGCGCCCGACAGCACCGCCGCACGCGAAGTCACCGCCTGGTGGACGAACTGCTGCGGTGGCCGCCATGAACAGCCCCGCCAGCAAGCGCGCGGGCAAGCGCATTGGCATCGGCGCGCGCCCGCCCGCGAATCCGCACGCCGAAGCGTGGATTCGCCAGGGCAGCGCCGACGAACTCCAGAAAGGCGATGTCTATACGGCTCGCCTGACCCTTGACATCACACCCGCCATGCGTTCGCGCATCAAGGTCTCGGCTTTCACGCAGGGCGTGACGGTGGCCGACCTGCTGCGCGCGCTGCTGGAGCGCGAGTTTCCCGAACAACGCAGGGAGAACACACCATGACCGCATCCGCTTCGCCTGTTTGTGCGCCCGCCGCTGACGCGGCCACGGCTGCGCCCCAGCCATCATCCGTCGCGCCCTGCGGCCAGCCGGCCAGCGCGCCGCTGACGCGGGTGGCGCTGGCCTACATCGAGGCCCGTTTCAAGCTCTACCTGCGCTTCGGCGAACCCGCGCGTACGCACCAGCTCGACCGCTGGCGGCGCAGCGCTGTGTTCCTGCCGGGCGCGCTCTTTTGCCGCATCCGCTGGCAGGCCAATGACTATGGCACCGTACGCTGGCAGCTCATGGTGATGCAGGCCTGCACGCCGTTGGACGGCGCCCAGCGCATCCCCGGCGTGCAGCCGGGGGCGCGCCTGCTGCTGCACGCCGAGGGCGAGGGGCAAGTGCGCGCCGTGCTGGAGCGCATCGACACCATCGAGGCGCTGGACATCGCACCCGCCGCCGTCTCGCCCGCGTACTGGCGCACGCTCGCCAATCGGCTCGCCGCCCGCCTGCCTCTGCCCGAATACACCGCCGAGCGGCACGCCGCCTGGCTGGCCGGGAGGGCGCTGCCATGAGCGCCGTTTCCACCACTGGCACCACGCCGCGTCCTCGTTCGCACACTCGCTCAAGTCGGCGCGCTCGCATCGTGCTCGCAGGCCTCGCCGCCTGCGGCCTCGCTGCGCTGGCCTGGGCCTCCTTCGTGCATCCGCTGCCGCGCCTGGCCTACAACCCGTCCGACAGCGTGGCGGTCGGCTGGTATCGCGTCGATCCGCTCTATCCGCCCGCTCCGGGGGCGGGTTCGCTACCCCGTCCGCTACCACCGTCATTGCACGTCGGTAGCATCGTCCTGACCCGCTTGCCGGCAGACGCCGCCGCGCTGGCCGCGCAGCGCGGCTACCTGCCGACGCGCGTGCCCCTGCTCAAGCGCGTGGGTGCCGTCGCGCCGCAGGAAGTGTGCATCGCGGGTGGCAGCGTCCGCATCGACGGCGTGCCTTCGGCCGCCGTGCTGCCCGCTGACCGGCTGGGCCGTCCGCTGGCGTCCTGGCCGCAGTGCAGGCGGCTTCAGCCGGGTGAGCTGTTTCTGCTTAGCGTCACCAATCCGGCGTCGTTCGACAGCCGGTACTTCGGGCCGATCAGCGCATCCACAGTGATCGGCATCGCGCATCCGGTCTGGCTGGAGAAACGCCCGTGATGGCCGCCGACGCGCTGCACGTTGCCGTGCATCTTGTCGTGCCATCGGGCGTGTTGATCCGGTGGCATTCAACCTGTCGCCACGCGTGCAGTGCAAGCGCCCATCCTGCGGCTTGGGCGCTGCTTTCTCACGTGCAGGTGTCTTGCCTCGAACCTGCCGGGCCTGTGGCCCTGGCCGCGTTCGCCGGGGCGCTCGCTGCTCACGCAGCAGCGCCACCGGGCCGCAGGGGCTGGGAGCGGATGCGGGAGGCCAATGCGGAAGGCAAGACAAAAGGGGGCGGCACCTGTCGGCCCGCAAAGCCAGTCTGCACGTGGGGGGGCGAGGCACGCAGCGGCTTTGCCGCCGTGCCGCTTGGGGCGTGAGGCACGCACCGATACAGGCATGTCCGCGTGCTTCGCACGCCCGGACACGCCAGAGTTTGCAGGGAGCGCAGGCATGACCAACCGCCGCGACGATGATTTCCGCATCCGCCCCAGCGCACCGAAGAACCGGGGCCAGGGCTTCGTATCCAAGGTGCTCCAGCAGGCAGGCAAGGCCAGCGGCGGCAAGTCCACGGTGCGCCGTCCTGGCGGCAGTGGCAAGGGCACCGGCCAGCGGCCCGGATCGCGCCTGGGACGCGGCCACACGGCGGCGCGCTTCGCAGGGGCGAAGCTCACGCCTATGTCGCGGCGCGTGACCATCAAGACACTACTGGTCAACCAGCAGCGGGCCAGTCCGCAGTCGCTCGCCAAGCACCTGCGCTACATCGAGCGCGACGGCGTGGGCCGCGACGGCGAACCGGGTCGGGCCTATGGGCCGCAGACCGACGAAGCTGATCTGAACGCATTCAAGGAGCGCTGCGCCGATGATCGGCACCACTTTCGCTTCATCGTTTCGCCCGAGGAAGGGGCCGAGCTGGAAGACCTGCGCACCTACACGCGGCACCTGATGGGACGCATGGAGGCCGACCTGGGCACGCGGCTGGAATGGGTGGCGGTCGATCACTGGAATACCGACAACCCGCACACCCACCTGATCGTGCGCGGGCGCGACGACACCGGCAAAGACCTCATCATCGCGGGCGACTACATCACTGATGGTTTTCGTCATCGCGCCGCCGAGCTGGCGACCGAATGGCTGGGGCCACGCACCGAGCTGGAGATCCAGCAGACCTTGCAGCGCGAGGTGGAGCAAGAGCGGTGGACTAGCCTGGATCGCACGTTGAAACGCGAGGCCGGCGAGGATGGCCGGGTACAGATCGAACGCTTCAACGAACCGACGTTGCAACGCCAGCGCCTGCTGCTGATCAGCCGCCTGCAACGCTTGCAGCACCTGGGCCTGGTCGACGAGACGCAGCCCGGCAGTTGGGCCGTCCATGCCGATGCCGAGAAGACCTTGCGCGCCCTGGGCGAGCGTGGAGACATCATCCGCACCATCCAGCGGGCCATGAGCGGCCAGCCGCGCGAGCTGGCGGTGTTCGAGCCGGGCGACGATGGCCGAACTATTCTCGGCCGCGTAGCCGCGAAGGGGCTGGCCGACGAACTGCGCGACCGGGGCTATCTGGTCATCGACGGCGTGGACGGCAAGGCCCACTACGTCGCGCTCAATGCCCGCGACGAGCTGGCGAACTATCCCAGCGGCGCCGTGGTGGAGGTGAAAGGATCGGCCGACGTGCGCGCGGCGGACAAGAACATCGCCGCGCTGGCGAGCGATGGCTTGTACCGTACCGACCATCACCTCGCCATCGCCCAGGGGCAGGCCGTGCCCGGCCGCGATCCGCAGGAAGTCGTCGCGGCCCATGTCCGCCGACTGGAAGCCTTGCGCCGCGCCGGCATCGTGGAGCGTGTGGCCGAAGGTCTATGGAAGGTGCCGGACGATCTGCCCGAGCGTGGCCGTCAGTACGACGCGCAGCGCCTGGGAAGCGTGGCCGTGGAACTGAAATCGCACCTGCCCATCGAGCGGCAGGCCCGCGTGATCGGGGCCACCTGGCTCGACCAGCAACTGATCGGCGGCGGCTCGGGCCTGGGCGACCTGGGCTTTGGCGGCGAGGCCAAACAGGCCATGCAGCAGCGCACCGACTTCCTGGCCGAACAGGGGTTGGCCGAGCGGCGCGGGCAGCGCGTGATCCTGGCGCGCAACCTGCTGGGCACGCTGCGCAACCGGGAGCTGGCGCAGGCCGCGAAGGACATTGCAGGCGAAACGGGCCTGGAGCATCGGCCCGTGGCCGACGGGCAGCGCGTGGCCGGCATCTACCGGCGCAGCGTCATGCTCGCCAGCGGGCGCTACGCGATGCTTGATGACGGCATGGGCTTCTCGCTGGTGCCGTGGAAGCCGGTGATCGAACAGCGATTGGGGCAGCAGCTTTCCGCGACGGTTCGCGGCGGCGGGGCGTCCTGGGAGATTGGGCGGCATCGGGGGCCAACCATTTCTTGAGTCAAGGTAAAGCCACAAGCCGGTGGGCAAAATTAGATTTTATCCATAGATGGGTGATCAATCCAAAGCGTTACCAAAGGTTGGGATGTCAAAATTAGAATTATCTGTAATTTCGGATACACGGCCACATTCAAAGGCACGCTATCGCGTATATGGATTGATGGTTTCCGACCAGTGCCGCATGCGCCTTCCGCAGAATTTGGGGCAAATCCACGATGAAGAGAATAATTTGGACGTTCTGGTTTTTTGCGCTGGCATTGAGCGCTTTATGGCTTTTTACCGATACGCTCTGGCCTGCACAGTCCAACTACTTCGCCCTGCGAACGGTATGGATTCAATACAGCGGCGTACTGGCCATCGGCGCGATGTCCGTGGCGATGATGTTGGCCACGCGCCCGGCGTGGCTGGAGCCCAGCTTGAACGGACTGGACAAGATATACCGCCTGCACAAGTGGCTCGGCATCGCTGCTCTGGCCGCTGCAACAGTACACTGGCTGTGGGCGCAGGGTACTAAATGGGCCGTAGGCTGGGGCTGGCTGACGCGCCCCGCGCGCAAGCCCCGCGCAACGGCTGATTCAATGGGCTCCATTGAATCGGCGCTGCGTGGCTGGCGTGGACTGGCCGAGGACTTGGGCGAATGGGCCTTCTACGCCGTCGCCGTGCTACTGGTGCTGGCTTTGGTTAAGCGCTTTCCCTACCGGCTGTTCGCCAAGACGCACCACTGGATGGCAGCGATCTACTTGGTGCTGGCCTTCCACACCTTGGTGTTGGTGCAGTTCACCTACTGGGCCCAGCCCGTGGGCTGGGCTTTGGCTATGCTGCTGGCGAGCGGCACGGTATCGGCGGTGTGGGTGCTGCTGGGCCGAGTCGGTGCGCAGCGCACCGCGCACGGTGTCATCGAATCGCTGCAGACCTACCCTGCGCTGAACGTGCTGGAAACCACCCTGCGGATGGACCCGGGCTGGCCCGGCCACCGGCCCGGACAGTTTGCCTTCGCCATGTCCAACCCGAAAGAAGGCCCGCACCCCTACACGCTAGCCTCAGCCTGGGTGCCGGAAGACCGGCGCATTACCTTCATCACCAAGGCGCTGGGCGACCACACCCGCCGGCTGCCTGAGCGCCTACGGGTAGGCGACCAGGTAACGGTCGAGGGGCCTTACGGCTGCTTCACTTTCGACGACGAGAAGGCCCGCCAGATCTGGATCGGCGCCGGCATCGGTATCACGCCATTCATTGCGCGCATGAAGTATTTGGCGCAGCATAAAGGCCAAGACGCACGCCCGGTCGATTTGTTTCATCCTACGAGCGACGTTGATCCGCAGGCCATCGAGAAACTGCGCGCCGACAGCCAGGCGGCCGGCGTTGTGCTGCACTTGCTCATCGACAAGCAGAACGGTCGCCTGACGGGTGAACGCCTGCGTGCCATGGTGCCGGGTTGGAAAGACGCCAGCGTCTGGTTCTGCGGCCCCACGGCCTTCGGCCGCGCGTTGCGCGCCGACCTGCTGGCCCAGGGGCTGGAGCCGGAGGCGTTCCACCAGGAGCTTTTCGAGATGCGCTGAATGGAAGAAAGCACATGCGCGTATTGATCGTGGAAGACTCGCAAACGCTGGCCGAAGCCCTGAGCCAGAGCCTTCAGTCGGAAGGCTATGCCTGCGATACAGCAGCCGATGGCGTGTCCGCGCTGAAGTTTCTTGCCAGCTACCGGTACGACGCCATCATTCTGGACTTGATGCTGCCCCGGCTGGACGGCTTTGGCGTGTTGCGCGCATTGGGCCGGGAGGCCCATGCCGCACCGGTGTTGGTGCTCTCCGCGCGCGAACTGCTCGACGACCGGGTGCGGGCCTTGGATGCGGGTGCCGATGACTACCTGACAAAACCCTTCGAGCTAGCCGAACTGCTGGCTCGCCTGCGGGCGCTAGTACGGCGTCCGCCGCAACGGGACGTTCCAGTTCTGCGCCACGGCGATCTGGAGGTCGATCCGCGCTCGCGCATCGCGAGGTTCAAGTGCATTGATCTTGGGCTCACGCCGAAGGAGTATGGACTGCTCGACTTGCTGCTGCGTCGGCGCGGCGCCACGCTGTCGCGCTCGCAGATTTTTGAACATTTGTACGACAGCCGCAGCGATGCATCGGACAAAGTGGTAGAGGTGATCGTCAGCACCTTGCGAACCAAGCTTGCCCTGTGCGGCCTGGATGAACTGATCGTGACACGCCGTGGCTTCGGCTACATCCTGCCCTGAACGATGGTACGTCCCGATTCCGAAGCCCTTTCTGATGCGAGTCAAGGCGGATCCTGGTCCTTGCAGCGGCGGCTGGCTGCCAGCTTGGTGATCTGCATTGGAGGAACCTTCGCGATCCTGTTTCCCGTCCTCGACTACTGGATTGACCACGAAATCTATCGACGGATGGATACCACCCTGATGCAACGATCAGCGGCGGTGGGGCGCGTGCTGCAGGAGTTGGATGCGAGAAAGCTCGAAAGCCTCATGCCGGAATATGAGCCTGGCGGGCATACCGAGTTCTTCACGGTCTTCGATTCGCAGACCCACCGGGCCTTGCTACGCTCTCCCAGCAGTGCAGGCGCCGAGCTATCGCTTGGCCCGGTGGAGCAAGGCACCCCGCGCTATTACGACGTGACACTTCCGGATGGCCACGCGGGCCGCGCGCTGGCGACGCGCGTGTCGGTAACTGGAGAGAGGTCTCAGCTATTAGTCGTCGCAACAGAACGCCGGGATTGGGATCAAACCGAGCGGCGCATCCACTTTGCGCTCTTGGGCGGTATTGTGCTGGCAACGCTGCTAGCGACGGGCCTGGCGCTGCTCATGGTTCGGCATATCGTGGTCATGCTGGAGCGGGTCGGCGAGCAACTGGCCGATCTGCGTTCGGATCGGCCGATTGCGCGGATCGGAGCGGACTTTCCCCGTGAACTGCGTCCATTTGCCGAAGCCTTCAATCAGGGCTTGCATCACCTGTATGTGGCCATTGTCCGCGAGCGCCGCTTCTCCCGCGATGTGGCCCACGAGTTGCGCACGCCCCTGGCGGAAATCCGCATCAGCGCAGAAAGCGCTTTGATCGATGCCGACCCGGCCCGAATCCAGCGCGCCCTGAATGCAATGATCCAGGCCAGTTCACGCATGCAGCGCAGTGTGGACACTCTGCTGTTGTTGGCGCGACTTGAGTCCGGCCAACACACAATGGCGCTGGATCCTCTGGATCTAACTGCTTTGCTGCGAGAGTTGCTGGCGGGACTTAACGTCCAGCAAATGGCACCCAAGTCACCCATCCGCGTGACTTTGCCTGAATCGGCATGGGTGCAAAGTGATCAGGGCGTGATCGAACGCATCGTCTCCAACCTCTTGCGCAATGCCATTGAATACGCGCCCGAAGGCGACGACATTCAATGCGGGCTGGAGCGCGAAGCTTCCGGCTGGATGTTGACCATCGTCAACACAGCTCCCAATTTGCTGGCATCCGATCTGGATCAATTCGGCCTTCGCTTCTGGCGCAAGGATTCCGAAGGTGGCACGGCGCACCACGCCGGGTTGGGACTTGCACTGGCCCTGGCGCTCGCGCATGCCATAGACCTGCCGCTGGCGTTCTCACTGGACAACGGTCGGCTGTCCGCGCGGCTTGGCCCTTGGCCAGCGCTGCTCTGAGATTGACGCAGATTTACACCGCGGTGCCGAACATGGCTCCCACGCCCGCTGTCACCGCCATGGCAAATGTGCCCCAGAACGCGACGCGCAGTGCACTTTTGAACAGCGGCGTACCACCCACGGCAGCAGCCGCAGCGCCGAGCAGGGCCAGGAAGACAATCGCCGTCGCGACGATCCAATAGAGCAGGCTCTGCTCCGGCGCCAACAGAACCACGGCCAGCGGCATGGCCGCACCCACGGCGAAGCTTCCAGCGGACGCCATGGCGGCTTGCAGCGGGCGAGCGCTCAAGGTTTCAGAAATGCCCAATTCATCGCGCGCGTGCGCGCCCAACGCATCATGCGCCATCAATTGCGTGGCGACCTGATCCGCGAGTCGATGATCCAGGCCACGCCGAACATAGATGGCCGTGAGTTCGCGATGTTCGGCTTCCGGACTGTTCTTCAGTTCATCACGTTCCCGCGCCAGATCCGCCTTCTCCGTATCAGCTTGTGAATAGACCGATACGAATTCGCCTGCAGCCATGGACATGGCACCGGCTACCAACCCCGCGATGGCCGTGGTCATGATGCTGGCATGGCTTGCATGGGCCGCAGCCACGCCTGCAACTAGGCTGGCCGTGGAAATGATGCCGTCATTGGCACCCAGAACAGCTGCGCGTAGCCATCCGATATGTTCAGTGCGATGACTTTCAGGGTGAGCGCGATGATGAAATTTTGTCATTGAAAAATCAAATCCATGTGAAGCAGCCCAAGGCCAGCAGTTCAGGTGCGATGACCGGGAAGCATGCGAACCAGTGTGTTGTCACGCATGACGTAGTGGTGCAACAGCGCCGCCATCGCATGCAATCCGATCAAGACATAGCCCAATGTCGCCAGCGCCTCATGGACATCCTTGAGTTGGCGCGACAAAGCAACGTCGGTGCCGATCAGAGAGGGAACGGGCAAGCCAAACAGAACAATCGGCTTGCCCGCCGCACTCAAGGTGAGCCATCCGAGCAGCGGCATGGCGAGCATGAAGCTGTAGAGCGCATAGTGCATGCCATCGGCGAGCGTGGCCTGCCAGCGTGGCATGGGTGGTTGGATCGCGGGCTTCACGCCCGCCTGGATGCGCACCCCGATACGGATCACGACGATCACCAGAACGCTGAGGCCCAGCAGGTAGTGCAAGGACTTCATGGCGTCTCTCAAGGCTCCCTTGGGTGCCAGTCCGCGCAATTCCATGCTCGCATAGACCGCAATGATGAGAATCACGGTCAGCCAGTGCAAGCCTATGACCAAGGGACTGAAACGGTATTCGGAATTCTTGATGTCCATGGCGCATGGCCCCGATGTTTGAGATGGCAAAAAAGCGAACCGCTGGCTATCCTGGCTATCGGATCAAGTGACTGAGAAGTCAACTTGCCGGCAGCTTGTGGCTCAAGACAAGCGGTTTTTTTCTGAATAGATCGTACAGAGAAAATTTCGCTTTCTCCAAAGCTTTCTCAAAGCTTCACCGAAGAACATGAGCTGATCTTTACAAGAGATCGACCGCATGTTTCGCCTCATTAACCTCGCGCACCGCTTCATATGCGACGAATTTTCAATTCGCGCTGTGTGCTCTCTACTCTGCTCTACGTCATTTGGGGCGGCACAAGCATGAGCTTCCCGACCTTGAAAGCGGCGGGCACCTCCAGCCGAACCAAGACCTTGGCCCTGTCCGCCGTCGGTGTGGCAGTTCTGGCTGCCGTAGGGTACGGCTGGTGGGCTTGGGCAACGCAGCAGACAACCGTAGCCGATAAAGACGCGAACGAAGCCGTCGCCCAGCCGAGTGCTGGCAGCGTTCAGCTCAACGCCGCTCAACTCCGCGCGCAGGGCGTGGAAACCGCCATCGTCAAGGACGCCGCAGCAATACCGCTGGATGGCTTGCCCGCGCAGACCGTGGCACCGCTCTCGGCCAGCGCGCAGGTTGTGGCACCCTATGGCGGTGTGGTGACGCGCGTTCTGGTCGATGAAGGTGCCGCAGTGCGCCAAGGACAGGCTTTGGCGCGCATCCAGAGCAAGGATGTTCTGGCGGCGCAAGCCGATCTGGCGCGTGCCCGCACGGACGCGACCGCAGCCGCCACGCAGGCCAGGCGCGATGCTGCCCTGCTCGCCGAGGGCATCATCCCCGCCGCGCGCAACGAGCAAACTCAGGCGCGCGCAGCGGCTGCGCAAAGTACGTTGCAAGAGGCCAATGGCGCCCTCGCACGGCTTCGACCCGTTAGCGGCGGGCAGGCCGGCGAGTATGAATTGCTGGCGCCTTTGTCCGGGCGGGTGATGCGTCGTCACCTGAGCCTCGGGCAGGCGGTCGCGCCGCTCGACATCGCCTTTATAGTGGCTCAGCCTGGCCCGCTGGATGTCAGCGTCGCGGTTCCGCTGCGCTGGCGCTCAGATCTCCACCCAGGCTTGGAAGTGCGTCTTCCCGATGGCACGATCGCTCGCGTGACGGCTGTTGGTGGCGACACTGACCTCAGTAGTCAGAGCCTGCGGGTACGTGCCCGCGTCGATGCAGATCAGGCAGGGGCAGACCGCTATGCGGCCGGGCAGCAGATCAGTGTCGCGCTGTTGCTGCCAGCACCGCAGGGCACCTTGAGCGTGCCATCGGCCGCACTGCTGCCAGCGGGCAGCGCCCACGTGGTCTACGTTGCTGAGCCGTCATCGCAAGACAAGCAAGGCGACCTACGCGTCCGCGCTGTTCCGGTGCAACTGCTGGGGCAAGACGAATCAGAGGCGTCAAGCGCCGTGCGTGCAGTCTCGCCAGACACTGCGCCGCTTGCGGCAGGCATGCAGGTCGTCGTGCGCGGTACGGCACTGCTCAAATCCATGATTCCATTGCAATGAGGGGCGACCACGCATGTTGTCCCGTCTGATTGAATTTTCCCTGCGCCAACGTGCGCTGGTACTGCTTGGCGTGCTGGCTTTGGCGGGTGCGGGCCTAGCGGCCTTCCTGCAACTGCCGATCGACGCCTATCCGGATATTTCCCCCACGCAGGTCAAGCTGATTATCAAGGCTCCTGGCATGACGCCTGAGGAGGTGGAGTCGCGCGTGATCACGCCGCTGGAGATGGAGTTGCTCGGCGTGCCCCGGGGCGTGATGTTGCGCTCCACGGCCAAGTACGCCATCGCCGACATCACGGTGGACTTTGCCGAAGGCAGCGACATCTACTGGGCGCGTCAGCAGGTGGCTGAACGCTATGCCGGCGTTTCGGGCAGCCTGCCCGAAGGCGTCAGCGGCGGGCTGGCGCCGATTTCGACACCGCTGTCGGACGTGTTCATGTTCACCATCGAAGGCGGTGGCCTCACGTTGAGCGAGCGCCGCGCCCTGCTGGACTGGACGCTGCGCCCGGCCCTGCGCACGCTGCCCGGTGTTGCTGATGTCAACGTGCTGGGTGGAGAAGCCAAGAGCTTTGCTGTGGTGCCGGATCGCGCACGGCTTTCCGCTGCGAGCCTCAGCTTCTCTGATGTCATCACGGCGATCGGCCGCAACAACCGCAATGACGGTGCGGGCCGCCTGGATGCAGGCGAAGACACGCTGATCGTGCGCGCCGAAGGCGCGATCCACACTTTGGACGATTTATCCCGTCTGATCCTGCGCGCGGGGGCCAATGGTACGGCCCCAGTTCGCCTGGGCGACGTGGCCCAGGTGCGCATCGAAGGCGTGACGCGATATGGCGCCGTCACCCGGGACGGCGCGGGCGAAGCGGTGGAAGGCATCGTGGTGGCGCTGCGCGGGGCCGATGCCTCGGCGCTGGTCAAAGCCATTCGAGCCCGGCTGGACGAGGTGACTCCCAGCCTGCCGCCCGGCGTCAAGGTGGTGCCGTTCTATGACCGCAGCACGCTGATCGAGCGCGCCGTGGGCACGGTGGAAAGCGCCTTGCTGGAAGCGACGGTACTGGTCGTTATCCTGCTGCTTCTGTTCCTCGGCGAGCTTCGCGCCGCGCTGGTTGTGGCGGTGATGGTGCCTTTGGCGGCACTGGGCACCTTCTTGCTGATGCGTCTGGTCGGCATGAGCGCCAACCTGATGAGCTTGGGGGGCCTCGCGATCGCCATCGGCATGCTGGTGGACGCTGCCGTAGTGGTGGTGGAAAACGCCGTCAGTCGGCTCGACCCGCACGCGCCCAGTGCGCACCAGCCGCGCCTGCACCGCATATTCGCCGCGGCGCGCGAGGTCGCCATGCCTGTGGCCTCGGGCATCCTCATCATCTGTCTGACCTTCATGCCCCTGCTCACACTGCAAGGGTTGGAAGGCAAACTGTTTGTGCCGGTGGCGCTGACCATCGTATTCGCCCTGGGCGTCTCGCTGCTGCTGTCGCTCACGCTGGTGCCGGTGC
Source organism: Acidovorax sp. PRC11 (assembly GCF_031844105.1). NCBI lineage: Bacteria > Pseudomonadati > Pseudomonadota > Betaproteobacteria > Burkholderiales > Comamonadaceae > Acidovorax > Acidovorax sp. PRC11. Next base: position 65,862 of record NZ_JAUZUQ010000019.1, read on the forward strand.
TGGCCTCGCTGCTGCTCAAGGAACATGCTCACACCGAGCCGTGGGTGATGCGCTGGGCCACGCGCCTGTACCAACCGCTGCTGGAGGCTGCGCTTCACCACCCGCTACGCGCATCGGCGGTCGCCATCGCGGCCCTGGCATTGGGTGTGGTGGCCTACCTTGGCACGGGCAAGGCGTTCATGCCGACGATGGACGAGGGCGATATCCTGCTGCAACTGCAAAAACCCCCGTCCATTGGGTTGCAGCGCTCGCTGGAGATTGACCTGGCGGTGCAGAAGGCCATCGGTGCGGCGGTGCCCGAGGTGCGGCACAGCATCGGGCGGGTGGGCTCCGACGAGCTGGGGCTCGACCCGATGGGCCTGAACGAAACCGACCTGTTCATGCAGCTCGCACCGCGCAAGGATTGGCATGCAGCCGACAAGGACGCGTTGAGTGCCGAGATACGCAAGGTGATGGATGCCTTCCCCGGCCTGGAATTCGGCTTTACCCAGCCCATCGAGATGCGCATCTCGGAAATGCTCACCGGCAGCCGGGGCGACGTGGCCGTCAAGCTGTTCGGCCCTGACCTGCAAACACTGGGCGATCTGGCGCAGCGCATGGCCGCTCGCATCGAGAAAGTGCCCGGTGCGCGCGACGTGCTCACCCAGGCCAGCGACAGCGTGGAATACCTGCAGGTGAAGGTGGATGCGCAGGCGGCGGGGCGCGCCGGGCTGGCCGTGACACAGGTTCAGGACGAGTTGCGCGCGCAACTCGAAGGCGTTCCGGCCGGGCTGGTGATTGAGCCGGACAGGCGCACGCCGATCGTGGTGCGCGGCGACGCCCGCCTGCGCGGCTCGGCCGAGCGCTTCAAGGACTTGCAGCTCGCCCGCGGCGATCAGGGCGAAATCCCCTTGACCTCGCTGGCGCGCATCGCCACCACTGATGGCCCCGTGCTGGTGCGGCGCGAGAACGGCTCGCGCTTCGCGCTGATCCAGTCCAGCGTGAGCGGGCGCGATCTTGTCGGCTTCGTGGATGAAGCGCGCGCCGCCGTAGCGCGCGACGTGCCGCTGCCGCCCGGCTACCGCGTCGAATGGGGCGGGCAGTTCGAGAACCAGCAACGCGCAGCGGCCCGCCTTGGCATGGTGGTGCCGGTGGCCCTGGGGCTGATTTTCTTCGTGCTGTTCATGACCTTCGGCTCGGTGCGGCAGGCCGCGCTCATCCTCGGCAACGTGCCGTTTGCCATGGTCGGCGGCGTGGCGGCGCTGTGGCTGTCGGGGCAGTACCTGTCGGTGCCTGCTTCGGTCGGCTTCATCGCGCTGCTGGGCATCGCCGTGCTCAACGGATTGGTGCTGATGACGCACTTCAACCACCTGCACGCGCTAGGCCTGCCCATGGAACAGGTGGTGCGCGAAGGTTCGCTGCGACGGTTGCGCCCCGTGCTGATGACGGCTTCCATCACCGCCTTTGGCCTAGTGCCCCTGCTGCTGGCCAGTGGCCCTGGCTCTGAGATCCAGCGCCCACTCGCCATCGTGGTGATTGGCGGACTGGTCAGTTCCACTGCGCTGACCCTGGTCCTGCTGCCGGTGCTGTACCGGCGATTCGGCCAGGCCATCTCCTCACAACAAGGAGTCCACGCATGAACGGATTGAAAGAAGCGCAACTGGTGCGCCTGAATCTGGTGTTTCCACCCACGCTCGAAGACGCCGTCACCGATGCCCTGATGGCCGACCCGGTGCTGCCAGGGTTCACCCTGTTGCACGCCGAAGGGCATACCGGCGACTTCGCGCGCGCGTCCATTCGCGAGAAGGTTCGCGGCCGTGTGGATCGGCGCGTCATTTGGGTGTTGATCGAATATGAACAACTGGAACAGGTCCTGGCGCATCTGCGCCAGCGCATCGCGTCTAGCGATGTCCGCTGGTGGGTGGAGTCGGTGTTGGCAAGTGGAAGACTGGTATGACGAGTAAAAACAAAGGATGCAGCCTGGTACTACCGACTGGTGCCGTCATGGTGGCTATCGCGGCTTTGACATTTCATCCCGCGCAAGCGCGCGCCGATGATCTTTCGTGGCTGCCTGCGCAGGCGCAAGTCGAAGCGGCGATAAAAATCCAGCCGGTCGTGAATGCCGCAGCCGCTCGCTTGGACGCGGCGGCCGCCACGCAAAGCGCCCTTGAAGCCGGTAGCCACGAATTTGAACTCAGTAGTGGCCTACAACGTCGCAACGTGACCAACGAAGCGCGTCGCTACAACGAATGGGAAATCCAGCTCAGCCGTGCTGTTCGCTTGCCAAACAAGGCGCGTATAGATCGGGACATCGGCAGCCGCACCCGTAGGGTGGCCGATATGCGCCTTGAAGATGCCGAGCACCAAATGGCAAGGCGACTGTTGGAAGTCTGGGCCGGATGGCTGCGCAGTTTCGTCGTAGCCGACGAGATGCAAGCTCAGGAAAAGTTGCTTAGACGTGAGCAGGAAGCAATGGCCCGCCGCGTGGCCCTGGGCGATGCAGCGCAGCGGGACAGCGACGTTCTGCAAGCCGAACGCGCGATGCTTGCAGCCCAGGTTAGCGCTGCGCGCGACGCAGAACGGGCAGCACGACAAACGATGGTGATCGAGTTCCCGGGCATTGAGACTCCCGCGCGGCCATCCACGCTGCCAGATCCCGATCCTTTGCCGGGCGGGGTACAGGAGTGGCTGGCGCGAATTGTGCGACAAAGCGTCGAAATCGGCATTGCCGATGGAGAGGCAGCGCGCCTTGCCAAGGTGGCCGAGCGAGCTCGCGCCAACCGCACGCCCGACCCCACAGTCGGGGTACGGATGATGTCTGAACGCGGTGGGACGGAACGTGTCATTGGCGTTGTCCTGACGGTGCCATTTGGCACTGACTATCGCAGTGCAATGGCTGCCACGGAAAGCGCCAACGCAGCTGCCGCAGAGGCAGAGGCGCTCGGCGTGCGGCGCGCGGTGGAGCAAAGTGCGTGGGTAGCCGCGCAGGCAGCTGAAAGTAAGCGCACGCAGTGGCAGTCATTCGCGCAGGCGCTGGCCGCGCAGACCACGGCCAGCAACCGCACGCGGCGAGCTTGGGAACTGGGAGAGGCCCCCTTGGCCGAATACCTCTTGACGTTGCGAAACCTGCGCCAGACACGCCTCGGTGAGGCACAGGCTCGCATCGATGCGCTGCAAGCGTCAGCACTGGTGCGTATCGATGCGCATGCGCTGTGGCATTCGAAGGGGGCACATGCCGATGCCCCTCAATGAATCCCGACTACTGGGCAACGCCCCACTATCCAACGCACCATTCGCACCTCGATTCTTAATCACTCATTTAGCGCTACCAGCGGGTGCGGCGCTGATCATCAGCAGTCTATTGATGGATGGCGGTGGGGACTTCTGGGTCGCCGATCATCTCTATCGCTTGCAGGGCAGCCGATGGGCTTTGCGGGATGCCTGGCTAACCAGCAACCTGCTGCATCGTGGTGGGAAGAATCTTTCCACCTTCCTGGCAATTGCGGTTGCAGCAACGTGCATCTGGGCTTGGAGAAAAAAACGTAGCAACAAATGCTCGGCATACCTACGCTGGCCGCTACTGTATCTTTTTTGTGCGTACTTGATCGGGGCACTGACGGTTTCGGCGCTGAAATCGTTCACTAACATGGATTGCCCCTGGAACTTGGTGCGCTATGGCGGAGCGCGAGTGTTTGTGGGCCTGTTTGAAACACGCCCGCCCGGTATGCCGCGCGGTGTGTGCTTTCCCGCAGGGCATGCAAGTGCCGGATATGCATGGGTCAGCCTATATTTCTTTACCTTGATGGTTCGTCCTGCCTGGCGTTGGATGGCCTTGGCTGCAAGTTTGATGATAGGTGCCATCTTTGGATGGACCCAGCAGGTGCGCGGAGCCCACTTCCTTTCCCATGACTTGTGGACGCTCCTGATTTGTTGGGTCGTTGCCTTGGGTCTTTTCATGGTCTGGCAACGCTGGTTTGTTGATGGCTCAGGCGATGTCTATTCATCGGGGTTCCAAGCATGAGAACTTTCAAACAGGCTCTCGGTCTGATGCCGCGATTCAGAACTGCAAACCTCAAGGACCTAAGCCATTGGCGACCACAATGCAGCGTCGAGTGGCTGATCTTGATGACCAGTATTTTCTTTGCACTAGCCTGCAATGGTCTATTTTGGAGTAGCGCCTTAGGCGTCCAGTCCAGCTTACGCATGGGTACATCCGTACTGCTGTTTCTGGTGGGAATTCACAGTCTGCTGTTGAGTTTGGTTGTGTGGCGCTGGAATGCCAAGGTTTTACTTGCGGTGCTTTTTGTTGCCTCTGCCCTCGCAACACATTACATGCGCAGCTTTCATATCTACCTCGATTCGAGCATGTTGCGCAATGTTCTAGCCACAGACTTCAAGGAAAGTCGCGAGCTACTGACGCCTGCATTGATTGCTCCACTAAGCCTACTGGCAGTAGTTCCGATTATTTTTCTTTGGCGAATCCGATTGCTCGGGCGTACTTGGCTGAAAGCAACCGTGTGGCGTATGGGATTGATGCTGTTTTCGACACTGATGATTTCGGGCGGTGTCATGCTGTCATTTCAGGACATGTCCGCACTGATGAGAAATCATCGCGAAGTGCGATACTTGATTACACCGGGAAACTATCTGGTGGGTTTGCCGAAGGCACTGACAGGTTCCTCTATCACGCAGTCCGCCGAAAAAATACCCATTGGAGCTGATGCCGTTGCAACAGTCAGGCCCGAAGGCAGTCGGCCACGTTTATTAGTCTTTGTCGTAGGCGAGACGGCTCGCGCCCAAAACTGGGGATTGAACGGCTATGCACGCGAAACAACGCCTCAATTGACTCAGATGGGTGTGATCAATTTCTCCGACATGCACTCCTGTGGAACTAATACCGAGGTTTCTGTGCCTTGCATGTTCTCGTCCTTTGGTCGCCGAAACTACGATGAAGACAAGATTCGCTCACACCAATCCTTACTGCATGTTCTGGAGCGCGCCGGTATTACCACCTTATGGAGAGATAACCAGTCAGGTTGCAAAGGGGTGTGCGATGGTCTCGAATATCAAAGCCTAGGGAATGCACAAAGTTCCTCTTTATGCGTTGATGGTCGGTGTTTCGATGAGATTTTGCTTGAAGACTTACCAGCTCAGGCTCGCAAAAATCCCGGTGATCGTGTGATTTTTTTGCACCAGCTTGGAAATCATGGCCCCAGCTACTTTCAACGATACCCAGCAGCGTATCGAAAATTCATCCCAACATGCGACACACCGGAAATGGGGAAATGCACCCGCGAACAGATTGTGAATAGCTACGACAACGCTATTCTCTACACAGATCATTTCCTAACCCAAGTCATTAAAAAATTGCAGGGCCTTTCCGACTACGACACAGCTATGATATTCGTCTCGGATCACGGCGAATCCCTGGGCGAGAAGGGACTTTTTCTGCACGGCATGCCTTATGCGATTGCTCCACAAGAGCAGACTCGTGTTCCTTTGGTTATGTGGTTCTCTTCAACGTTTACTCAAAGTCGAGGGCTGAATATTGGCTGTTTGAGTGAGCGAGCCCGCTCTTATGCGAATCACGACGCATTGTTTTCGTCTGTCTTGGGGCTAATGCAGGTTAAAACAAGTGAGTACGATAGGAATTTCGATTTTTTCTTTGGCTGTGATGATAAGAATATATAAGAGTTGTTCTCATGAAAGATAAAAAACACACAATCGCAGCTGATTCCATGTCCGCATTCGAAAATAAACAAAAATCTCGCCGAGGAATATTGAGAATTTGGCATGCGTCCCATTACTCAATTCAGGGATTGCGCGCTGGATGGAATGAGCCGGCCTTTAGACTTGAGTCAGTATTTTCCTTTGTGTTGGTCCCATTGGCCTTCTGGTTGGGGCAGGGATGGGTCGAAGTCGCTCTTCTCTCAGGAAGTATCCTTATTTTGATGATTGTGGAGCTACTCAATACTGCTGTGGAATCGGCGATTGATCGTATTGGCCCTCAATGGCATGAGCTATCAAAGCGTGCAAAGGACATGGGAAGCGCTGCCGTGCTGTTAGCCACTTTGCTGACTGGGGGGGTTTGGCTGTCAGCACTCTGGCAAAGGCTGATTAATTAGCCGCGCAAATGAAATTAGACGAATTAAAGTGGAGTGAGCACAATGGAGCTTCGACATCTTCGCTGCTTTCTCATCGTTGCGGAGGAACTTCATTTCGCTCGCGCCGCTGAACGACTACATATCGACCAATCTCCACTTTCACGCACTATCAAAGAATTAGAAGAGGAACTTGGTGCTCGTTTATTCATTCGTACTACCCGAAGCACTCAACTAACCCGTGCCGGGCGACAGCTTTTGGAGCATGTCCCGCGCATTTTTACCGCATTGGATCAGGCCCGTGATGGCGTCAAGTCGGCCACCAACGGATTTTTAGGCCAGTTACGCATTGCCTTGTCTGATGGTGTAACACCCACACGATTGTCAACTTTGCTGGCGCGATGCCGTGAAGAGGACCCTGAAGTTGAGATGCGTCTGTTTGAGGTGCCGCTCGGGCTGCAGATCAAGGGTTTGCATGAAGATCTGTATGACGTAGGTTTTTCGATGGCAGAGGATGGAGGCGATGGGATCTTGGTCACACCTGCTTGGGAAGATGAACTGATGGTAGCGGTGCCAGCCCGCCATCCCGTGCTCGCCTTCAAACAGGTTCCGCTGAAAGAAGTGCTGCGCTATCCGTTGGCACTGGGCGACCCGGCGGTCTGCGAAGGCCACGCGCGGCAGATCGATCGTTTTCTGCGCAAGCTCGATCAGGAGCCGCTGATTGCGCAGCGCGTGGCAACCTTCGACGTGATGATGACGCTGGTTTCCGCTGGCCTGGCTTTGGGCCTAGCGGGCGAGGCGCATATCGCCTCCAGCCGCGAGCCGGGTGTCGTGGCCCGCCGCTTGGCAGGCAAGCCATACATGCTTACGACCTATCTGCTACGCCGCGATGCGGAGCCGTCCGAGATGCTGGCTCGGTTCATCGAGCGTGTGGCCTTCATTGATTCGGCAGACGGTATCGACGCTGCCGACGATGCCTGAACCATCCGACGAAAGGACTGGAATCATGAACAGAGTGATGCTACTGATGCTGACCGTCGCACTGACCGCATGTGGCTCGTCTCAACCTTCGGAAACCGTGGATTTCCTCGCGGCGCATCCCGAGCGCATCAAGGAGATTCAACGGCAATGCAAGGAAGATCGCACAAAAGTCGGTGATGAACTTTGCCGCCGTGCTGCCGAAGCCGCCAATCGGCGTTTCTTCGGTGACCGACCTGAGCAGAAGTCCAAATAGCTCTGTTGTAGTCGCTTCGCAGCGACAAAGTTCTCGCTGACACCTCACTACGCCGCAACGCGCTCCCGTCTGCGGCGTTTTTATTGCCTTCGCTCCTGCAAGAAATCAGGCTTTTTCGGCCTAAATCCCCGCCATAACGGTCTTTGACCGACCTATGCACACGCCTTGATCCTGATGCACGCGGCACGTTGTTGTGCCGTGATTGGAGGCGGGATCATGCAAGGGACGAACGTGCTGTTCGGTCAGATCGCCGTGGTATTCGGCATCGTGATCGCCGGCGTGTGGGCAGCCACACAATGGACAGCCGCCGCCCTGGGCTATCAGCTACGCCTTGGCTCGCCCTGGTTCGACTTCTTCGGTACGCCGGTCTATCACCCGTGGCGGCTGTTCGAGTGGTGGTTCTTCTTCGATGCCTACGCGCCCAGCGTCTTTGACATCGGCGGCGCCATTGCGGGTGGCAGCGGCCTGGTGGCCGTGCTGGTGGCCATCGGCATGTCGATCTGGCGCTCGCGGCAATCGCGCCTGGTCACGACCTACGGCTCGGCGCGCTGGGCGAACGCGGATGACATTCGCGAGGCCGGTCTCACGCAGCCGGACGGCGTGTTCCTCGGCCAGCACGAACGCCAGTACCTGCGCCACGAAGGTCCGGAACACGTCCTGACCTTCGCACCAACCCGCTCGGGCAAAGGCGTGGGCCTGGTGGTGCCCACCTTGTTGAGCTGGCCCGCGTCCGCCGTCATCCATGACATCAAAGGCGAGAACTGGCAGATCACCGCAGGCTGGCGCTCGCGCTTCTCGCATTGCCTGCTGTTCAACCCGACCGATGCGAAGTCAGCGGCCTACAACCCGCTGCTGGAGGTGCGTCGCGGCGCCCATGAGGTGCGCGACGTGCAGAACATCGCGGACATCCTGGTCGATCCCGAAGGCGCGCTGGAGCGGCGCAACCATTGGGAGAAGACCAGCCATGCTCTGCTGGTCGGCGCCATCCTGCACGTGCTCTATGCGGGCGAGGACAAGACGCTGCGCGGCGTCGCCAACTTCCTCTCCGATCCGGCTTGCCCATTCGAGCTGACGCTGCACCGGATGATGACCACGCCGCATCTCGGCTATGGCCCGCATCCGGTCGTCGCATCGGCGGCGCGCGAAGTGCTCAACAAGTCGGACAACGAGCGTTCCGGCGTGTTGAGCACGGCCATGTCGTTCCTCGGCCTGTACCGCGACCCTACGGTGGCCGAAGTCACGTCGCGTTGCGATTGGCGGATTGCCGACCTGATCGCGGCCGAGCATCCGGTATCGCTGTACCTTGTGGTGCCGCCTTCAGATATTTCGCGGACGAAGCCGCTGATCCGCCTGATCCTCAATCAGATCGGGCGACGGCTGACGGAATCGCTCGATGGCTCCGACGGCATCGAGCGCCGCCACAAGCTGCTGCTGATGCTTGACGAGTTCCCGGCGCTCGGGCGGCTCGACTTCTTCGAGACGGCACTGGCCTTCATGGCGGGCTATGGCATTCGCAGCTTTCTCATCGCGCAGTCGCTCAATCAGATCGACAAGGCGTATGGGCAGAACCATTCGATTCTGGACAACTGCCATGTCCGCGTGACGTTCGCCACCAACGACGAACGCACGGCCAAGCGGATCTCCGAAACGCTGGGCACTGCAACCGAGCTGCGCGCACAGCGCAACTACGCAGGCCACCGGCTCGCGCCGTGGCTGGGCCACCTGATGGTGTCGCGCCAGGAGACCGCGCGCCCACTGCTGACGCCGGGCGAAGTGATGCAGTTACCGCCGGATGAAGCCGTGGTGATGGTGTCCAGCGTGGCGCCGATCAAGGCCAAAAAGCTGCGCTATTACGCGGACACCAATTTCAAGCGGCGCGTGCTGCCGCCGCCCGTGCTTGCGGCCGGACGCTATGCCGACGTTCCGCCCTCGCGAGCCGACGACTGGAGCGGGCTGGCGATTCCCGCCGTGCCTGCCGCAGCGGCCACTGCACCTACTGATGGCCTGGAGCACTTGGGTTCGGCCGACGACGGCGGACCGCGCCGTCAGCCCGAACTTTCCGAAGCCGTCGCCTACGACCCCGAGCTGGCCGCGTCCGCAGCCGACCTCGGGTTGCTCGATGACGATGACGACCTGCCGCTTCCCCTTCCTCGCCAGCTTGACCCGGCCATGCAGCGCACGGCCCGGCTGGCTTCCCTCGACCCCAACGACGGAATCGAGCTATGAGCCACTACCGCCTCAACCTGTTCATCCAGCCGGAGCATGCCAAGCGTCTGGACGAGCTGGCCGCCAAGAAAGGCGTATCGAAATCCAGCATCGTCGCGGCGGCGCTCGCATCGTGGCTGTCGCCCGATGCTGCCGACCAGCGCGAGGCAGCGATTGCCAAGCGGCTTGATCGCCTCTCGCGCCAGGCCGAGCGCATGGAGCGCGACCAGAACATCGCCATCGAAACGCTGGCGCTGTTCATCCGCTATTACCTCACGGTCAGCACGCCAGTTCCCGAGGCGCACCAAGACGCGGCACGCGCACAGGGCAAAGCGCGCTTCGAGCAGTTCGTTGAACAGTTGGGTCGCCACCTGCTGCGCGGTCGAAGCCTGGTGCGCGATGTGGTGGAGGAACTGCACCCCGACCCGGCGCGGATGGATGACGCGGCGGCAGTTGCCGAAGCGCAAGAGCGCGCCTCATGAGCGTCGCACCTTCGTCCTTCGCCACCTCGCTCGACCGCCGCATTCAGATGCTGCGCACGGCGATGGGGCCGCTGATCGCTGCCGCGCTCGAAGACCCGGACGTGGTGGAAGTCATGCTCAATCCTGATCGCACCCTTTGGGTGGATCGGCTTTCATCGGGCCGCGCACCGATGGGCGTGGAGCTGTCCGAGGCGGACGGCGAGCGAATCATCCGCCTTGTCGCCGCCCACGTTGGCGCAGAAGTCCATCGCGGCCAGCCGCTACTGTCCGCCGAACTGCCCGAAACCGGCGAACGCTTCGAGGGTATCTTGCCGCCCGCCGCGCCAGGGCCGGCCTTCGCGCTGCGGAAGCGCGCCATCGGTGTGATTCCGCTGGAGCGGTACGTCATCGACGGGATGATGACCAGCGCGCAGGCGGGCTTTCTCGTTCGTGTCGTGCGCGAGCGGCAGAACGTCCTGATCGCCGGCGCCACCAGCAGCGGCAAGACCACGCTCGCCAATGCGCTGCTGGCCGAGATCGCCGCCACGGGCGACCGCGTGCTGGTGCTCGAAGACACGGTGGAACTGCAATGCGCGGCCCGCGACCACGTTCCGCTGCGCACCCGCGCAGGCGTGGTGTCGATGACCGAGCTTGTGCGCTCGTCCATGCGCCTGCGGCCTGACCGCGTGGTCGTGGGCGAGGTGCGCGGCGCCGAGGCGCTGGATCTCATCAAGGTGTGGGGCACGGGCCATCCGGGTGGCATTGCCACGATCCACGCCGGCTCCGCCCTCGGCGCGCTGCTGCGCCTGGAGCAACTGATTCTCGAAGTGGCGGTGAACCCGCCCCGCGCGCTGATCGCCGAGGCGGTCAACGTGGTGATCCACATCGCCGGGCGCGGACGCAAGCGCCGCATCGAGAGCATCGCCCGCGTCGTCGGCTTCGACGGCGTGGGTTACCGACTGGCGGATGCGATGGACGCGCCGTTTCCCGAGCTGCCGCCACTTCCCGATGCCGCACCCGCTGCGGCGACTTCCCCATCCCTCGACCTTTCTGGAGAACTGCCATGACGCACGTTGATGCTTTCCGTATTTCTGTAAATCCGCTTTCCCGCCGCTCCAGTCCCGCGCGGCTGGATGGCCTGGCCCGCCCGGCCATGCAAGGCTTGATGCTCGCTGCCTTCATGCTGCTGCTTGCGGGCACTGCACAGGCCGCCGGTTCCTCGATGCCGTGGGAAGGCCCGCTGCAATCCATCCTTGAATCCATCCAGGGGCCGGTGGCGCGCATCGTCGCGGTCATCATCATCATCGCCACGGGCCTCGCGCTCGCGTTCGGCGACACGTCGGGCGGCTTTCGCAAGCTGATCCAGATCGTGTTCGGCTTGAGCATCGCCTTCGCCGCGTCCTCGTTCTTCCTGTCGTTCTTCAGCTTCTCGGGCGGGGCCGTCGTATGAGTGCCCCGGACACCTTCGCGGCCGGGTTCGAGGTGCCGCTGCATCGCTCGCTCACCGAGCCGATCCTGCTGGGCGGCGCACCGCGCACCGTGGCGATCGCCAACGGCACCTTGGCCGCCGCTGTCGGGCTAGGCCTGCAACTGTGGATTCCCGGTGTCGTGCTCTGGATCGTCGGCCATTCGCTGGCGATGCGGGGCGCGCGCGTCGATCCGCAGTTCATGGCCGTGTTCGCGCGGCACATCAAGCACCGCCCGCTGCTGGACGTGTAGGGGAGGACGCCGCGATGCTGAACCTCGCCGAATACCGCCAGCGACCGGCCTTGCTCGCCGACTGGCTGCCCTGGGCCGGACTGGTGGCACCGGGCGTCGTCTTGAACAAGGACGGCAGCTTCCAGCGCACGGCGCGCTTTCGTGGCCCCGACCTCGACAGCGCGACGCAAGGCGAGCTGATCGCCACATCGGCGCGCTTGAACAACGCGCTGCGCCGCCTGGGTTCGGGCTGGGCGCTGTTCATCGAAGCCGAGCGCCGGTCTGCCGCCGACTACCCGCACTCCGATTTCCCCGAACCGCTGTCCTGGCTGGTCGATGAAGAACGCCGCGCCGCCTTCGAGGATTCGGGCAACCACTTCGAGAGCGGCTATCACCTGACGCTGGCCTACCTGCCGTCCGAGGAATCCCGTGCTCGGGCCGCGGGCCTGCTGTACGAAAACCGGCCCACCGAAGGCGTGGATTGGCGCGAGCGGCTGCACGCCTTCGTCGCTGAAACGGATCGCATCTTCGACCTGCTCGATGGCGTGATGCCGGAGATCGCCTGGCTTGATGACAGCCAGACGTTGACCTACCTGCATTCGACCGTCTCGACGCGCCGCTACCGCGTCGGCGTTCCCGAAGTGCCGTTCCACATCGACGCGCTGCTGACCGATTCCGCGCTGGTCGGTGGCCTGGCGCCGATGCTGGGCGACCAGCACCTGCGCGTGGTGTCGGTGCGCGGTTTCCCGACCTCGACCTGGCCGGGGATTCTGGACGACCTCAACCGCCTGGGCTTCGCGTATCGCTGGAGTACGCGCTTTCTGTGCCTCGACAAAGCCGAGGCGGAAAAAGAACTCGCCCGACTGCGCCGCCAGTGGTTTGCGAAAAGGAAGAACGTCATCGCGTTGCTGCGCGAGACGATCTTCCAGCAGGAAAGCCCGCTGGTCGATACCGACGCCAACAACAAGGCCGCCGACGCCGATGCTGCCTTGCAGGAGCTGGGCAGCGATCAGGTCGCCTTCGGCTACCTGACGGCGACCGTCACCGTCATGGACGCGGACGCCGCCGTTGCCGACGAGAAGCTGCGCATGGTGGAGCGCGTCATCCAGGGGCGCGGCTTCGTCACCATCCCCGAAACGCTCAACGCCGTGGATGCGTGGCTGTCGTCCATTCCGGGCAACGCATACGCCAATGTCCGCCAGCCCATCGTCTCGACGCTGAACCTGGCGCACATGATGCCGGTGTCGGCGGTATGGGCCGGCCAGGAACGCAATGCGCATCTCGATGGGCCGCCGCTGATCGTCACGCGCACAGACGGCGCCACGCCGTTCCGGCTGGTGACGCACATCGGCGACGTGGGCAACACGCTGGTGGTTGGCCCCATCGGCATGGGCAAGTCGGTGCTGCTGGCGACGATGGCGATGCAGTTCCACCGCTATCGCGGCTCGCGCATCTTCGCCTTCGACATGGGGCGCTCGATCCGCGCGGCCATCCTGGGCATGGGCGGCGAGCACTACGACCTGGGCGCGGACGACGAGATCGCCTTCCAGCCGCTGGCGCGCATCGACCGAGAGGGCTACCGCACCTGGGCCAGCGAATGGGTGGAAGGCCGCCTGCTGCACGAAGGCGCGGCCGTCGGCCCGGACGAGAAGGCGGCCATCTGGTCTGCGCTGGGGAGCCTGGCCAGCGCGCCGGTGGAGCAGCGCACGCTCACGGGCCTGACGGCCTTGCTGCAATCGAACACCTTGCGCCAGGCACTCGCGCCCTACGTCCTGGGCGGCGCGCACGGCAGGCTGCTGGATGCCGACCACGACCGCCTCGGCACATCCGACGTGCAGGCGTTCGAGATGGAGGAGCTGATGCACAGCAAGGCTGCTGTGCTCGCGGTGCTGCGCTACCTGTTCGCGCGCTTCGAGGAGCGGCTGGATGGTGCGCCCACGCTGCTGATCCTCGATGAAGCCTGGCTGTTCCTCGATGACCCGGTGTTTGCGGCGCGCATCCGCCAGTGGCTCAAGACGCTGCGCAAGAAGAACGTCAGTGTCATCTTCGCCACGCAGTCGCTCGCGGACGTGAAGGATTCGGCCATCGCGCCGGCCATCATCGAAAGCTGCGCGAGCCGGATTTTCTTGCCGAACCCGCAAGCGACCGAACCGCAGATTCGCGCGATCTACGAGGGCTTCGGCCTCAACAGCCGGCAGATCGAGATCGTCGCCACCGCGCAGCCCAAGCGCGACTACTACTACCAATCCCGCCTCGGCAACCGCGTGTTCGACCTCGACCTGGGGCCGGCGACGCTGGCCTTCGCGGGTGCTTCCACGCCGCAAGACCAGCGCGCCATTGATGAGGTTCTTGGCCGCGTGCCGCAGGACGCCGGCGTGCCCGGCTTCGCGGGCGCCTGGCTGCGCCATCGCGGCCTCGATTGGGCGGCCGACCTGCTGCCCTCGTTCCCCGGCTACGCGCCGGGTTCCCTCCGTACCGCTGACCACCCCCAGGAGAACCAACTATGAAATTGCATACCCCCAAGCTCGCCGCGTTGACCGCCGCCTGCGTGCTCGCATTCGGCATCGCGCAACCCGCCCACGCCTTGTTCGGCGTCGGCGACATCGTGCTCGACCCGACCAATCTGGTGCAGAACACGCTCACCGCCGTTCGCACGCTGGAGCAGATCAATAACCAGATCCAGCAACTCCAGCACGAAGCGCAGATGCTCATCAACCAGGCGCGCAACCTGGCCAGCCTGCCGTCCAGCGTGGTCGGCCAGTTGCGCGCGAACCTGGCGACCACCCAGCGACTGATCGCGCAGGCCAAGGGCTTGGCCTACGAAGTGACAAGCATCGACCGCGAATTCGTGCGCCTGTATCCCGAGAAGTACGCCGCCACGGTGAGCGGCAATCAGATGTACCTCGATGCGCAGGAGCGTTGGAAGAACACGCTCAACGGCCTGCAAACGACCATGCAGATGCAGGCCCAGGCGTCGCAGAACCTGAGCGACGACGAAAGCGTGCTGGCCGACCTCGTGGGCAAGAGCCAGTCGGCCGAGGGCGCGCTGCAAGCGATGCAGGCCATGAACCAGTTGCTGGCCTTGCAGGCCAAGCAGTCGATCCAGACGCAGCGGCTCCAGATCACGCAAGACCGCGCGGCCTCGCTGGAACTGGCGCGGCAGGCGGCGGCCACGGAGCGCGGGCGCGAAGTGACGCGCCGCTTCCTGGGCGAAGGCACGCCGTACACGCCGCAGCCCGTCAATTTCTACAACCGCTGACGGAGGCTGCCATGCAACGCACGCCCGTCGTGTTTGCTTTCGCCATTCATGCGCTGGTGCTGGCCGGCTGTGACCGGCCGCAGCAAGTGTCGGTGAATGCGCTCGCCGCCGACCCGGCCCGGTTGCACGCGCTGCGCGCGCAGTGCCGCGCGGGCGCGCACGACGGCGCGTTTTGCGCGCAGGTGGCACAGGCCGACCTGCGGCGCTTTCTCTCCGGCCAGGCCGGGCCGAATGAGTACCAGACGCTGGCCGACCTGCCGCCGATCCCGCCCAGCTTCGATGAACCCGCCGATGGCAGCGCGGCAATCGCTCTGCCTGGGCAGGAGGACTCGCCATGAACGACGTGACGGTCATCGACCGCTTCCTTGACACCTTCTCGCGCTACATCGACTCGGGCTTTGGCCTGTTGCACGGCGAAGTGGCGTTTCTGACCGCCACGCTGATCGTCATCGACATGACGCTCGCCGGGCTGTTCTGGGCGATGAGCCATGCCACCGGCCAGGGCGAGGACGTGATCGCCAAGCTGATCCGCAAGGTGCTGTACGTCGGCGCCTTCGCCTACATCATCGGCAACTTCAACTGGTTGGCTGGCATCGTGTTCCGCTCCTTCGCCGGGCTGGGCCTGACGGCCAGCGGCTCGACCCTGAGCATGGAGAACTTCCTGCAACCGGGCCGGCTGGCGAAGGTCGGCATCGACGCCGGTGCGCCGATCCTGAAACAGATCGGCGACATGGCGGGCTTCCCCGAAGTCTTCGTGAACATCACGCCCATCGTCGTGATGTTCCTCGCTTGGCTGATCGTCCTGCTGTGCTTCTTCGTGCTGGCGATCCAGCTTTTCATCACGCTGATCGAGTTCAAGCTGACCACGCTTGCCGGCTTCGTGCTGGTGCCGTTCGCGCTCTGGAACAAGACCGCATTTCTCGCCGAGAAGGTGCTGGGCAACGTGGTGTCGTCCGGCATCAAGGTGCTGGTGCTGGCGGTGATCGTGGGCATCGGCTCGGGCCTGTTCGCCGAGTTTCAGGTACAGCCCGCCGAACCATCCATCGACCACTCCGTGGTCGTGATGCTGGCCTCGCTGACGCTGCTGGCCTTGGGCATCTTCGGGCCGGGCATTGCAACCGGGCTGGTGTCCGGCAGCCCGCAGCTCGGCGCAGGTGCGATGGCCGGTGCGGCGCTGGGCGCGGCCGGCGCTGCTGTTGCCGTGGGCGCTGCGGCTACGGGCGTCGGCGGCGCAGTCGCCGCCGGGGCGCGCATGGCGCCCGCAGCCGCCAAGCTGGCCGGTAGCGGAGCGCGTGCCGCCACTGGGGCCGCCAGCAGCGCGCGGTCGGCGTTTCAGGCGGGTTCTGCATCCGCCGGCGGTGGCCTCAAGGGCGCCGCCGCCGGCGTGGGCAATGTCGCCAAGACCGGCGCGCAGGCGGCCGGGCAGAAGGTGGCTGATGGTGCGCGCTCGATGAAGGAGCGTGTCGCCGCCGCCTTCCGGCCCGATGACGCCGGATCGGCGTCAGGGGGCGGTGCCGCACAGGCTGCAAACGAGCCAACCCCATCCACCGCGCAACCCGCCTGGGCCAAGCGCCTGCATCGCAGGCAGCAGCTCACCCATGCCGCGACGACCGCCGCCCACACGCTGCGCGGCGGCGATGGCGGCAGCTCCAGCCAAGGCCCGAGCCTGCGCGATTCCGATTCCTGATCTTCAAGGAGAACTCCCATGCGATTCAAACGACCGCAGGTGCGCTACGCCGATACGCCACAGCCTGCTACTCCGTATCAATCCGCCGCCCAGGTTTGGGACGAGCGCATCGGCTCGGCCCGCGTGCAGGCCAGAAACTGGCGTTTCATGGCCTTTGGCTGCCTCACGCTGGCCGTGCTGATGGCGGGCGGCCTAGTCTGGCGCTCGGCGCAGTCCATCGTCACGCCCTACGTCATTGAGGTGGACAACGCGGGCCAGGTGCGCGCTGTCGGCGAGGCCGCCACGCCCTACAAGCCCAGCGATGCGCAGATCGCCTACCACCTGGGCCGCTTCATCGGCCTGGTGCGCTCGCTGTCCATCGACCCCATCGTGGTGCGGCAGAACTGGCTCGATGCCTACGACTACACGACCGACAAAGGCGCGGTCGTGCTCAACGAGTACGCCCGCACGAATGACCCGTTCGCGCGCATCGGCAAGGAGTCGGTGACGGTGCAGATCACCAGCGTGACCCGCGCCAGCGACACGTCTTTCAACGTGCGCTGGACGCAAACGCGCTTCGTCAATGGCGCGCTGGATCGCACCGAACGCTGGAACGCGGTGATTTCCACGGTGCTGCAAACCCCGCGCACCGAGCAGCGTCTGCGCAAGAACCCCCTGGGCATCTACGTCAACGGGCTGTCGTGGAGCCGCGAACTGGAAGCTAACGAAGGAGCAAAACCATGAATGATCTTTTCCGTAAATCCGCCTTGCCGGTGATGCTTCTGGCTTCGACCGTGCTGTTCTCTGGCTGCGCTACTCAGGGCAAGCCGCCACCGACCATTTCGCTCGATGAGCCGGTGCAGGCCCAGCCGCTGCCGGAGCCACCAAAACCGGTGGAGGTGGTCACGGTGCCGCAGCCGCTCGCGCTGCCGTCGCAGTTGAAACCACTGCCAGAGACCGAGGAGGCCAAGCCCGCGCCGGAACCCGCGGATGAGAAAGTGCGCGTCTCGCGCGCCAATGCCGAGGCCCGTGTCGCGCCCACGCGCGAAGGCTACGTCAACGCGATCCAGGTCTGGCCCTTTACCGATGGCGCGCTTTACCAGCTCTATGCGGCCGTGGGCCGCGTGACGGTGGTTTCGCTGCAGCCCGGCGAGGAACTGGTGACGGTCGCGGCCGGCGACACGGTGCGCTGGATCGTCGGGGACACGTCGAGCGGCAGCGGTGAGGCTCTGCGCGTCAACGTGATGGTCAAGCCGATCCGCTCGGGCTTGAAGACCAATCTGGTCATCACCACCAGCCGCCGGACGTATCTGCTGGAGCTGACTTCGACCGAAAAGACGTGGATGGCGTCGGTGTCCTGGGAGTACCCGAAGGACAAGATGCTGGCCTTGCAGCGCCAGGCGCAGGCGGCCAGCGCCGCCGCCCCGGTCGATAGCGGCCTGTCGCTGGAGAAGATCCGTTTCCGCTATGCCATCAGCGGCAGCAATCCGCCGTGGAAGCCGCTGCGTGCTTTCGATGACGGCGAGAAGGTCTACATCCAGTTCCCGCCCGGCATCGCCCAGGGCGAGCTGCCGCCGCTGTTCGTGATCGGCGCGCAAGGCGACGGGCAACTGGTGAACTACCGATTCCGTGCGCCGTACTACATCGTTGATCGCCTGTTCGGCGCGGCCGAACTGCGCCTGGGCGGGGACAAAGGCGACGTGGTGCGGATTGAGCGCACGGACGGCACACGGAGGAACTGACCATGAGCCAGGACGATTCCCCTGATCTTGCGGCGCAGGCGGGCAAGGTCGCGCCCGAGGCGGTGGCGCTGCGCGCCCAGCCGCGCCCGGTCACGCGCCTGAACCGGCGCACGCTGGCCATCCTCGTCGGCGTCCTGTCGGTCGCCGTGCTCGGGGCCACGATCTGGTCATTGCAGCCGCACCGGCGCGGCACGGGCGAGCAGACCGAGCTTTACAACGTCGATCGCGTCTCGAAGTCCGAGGGGCTGGATGGTCTGCCGGCCGACTACTCGAAGCTGCCGCCGAAGGTGCCCGAGCTGGGGCCGCCGCTGCCGGGTGATCTCGGCCCAGCCATCGTGAAGTCGCAGCAGCCGGTGACGCCGGCCTACGCACCGCCGGGACATGATCCGGCGGATGCGTGGCGCAAGGAGGCCGATGCGGCGGCGAACTCGTCGGTGTTTTTCCGCTCGGGCAACCAAGGCAAGGCCACCGCGCCGGTCACGGCGCAAGCCGCTGCGGCTGCGCCCGGCAGCGCCTTGGCGGGCTTCGACCCGCTGGCCGCTGGCCCGGCCTCGACGGCGGCCCAGCCATCCGACCCGACAGCCGTGCAGAACCGGCAAGACCAGAAAGAGGCTTTCCTGAAAGGCGGTTCTACGGAAACCCGCAATTCCGGCAATCTCCAGATGCCGGCCTCGCCGTATCAGGTCATGGCGGGAACGGTGATCGCGGGCGCGCTGGTGACGGGCATCAAGTCCGATCTGCCGGGCGACGTGATAGCCACGGTGACGGAGCCGGTCTATGACACGGCCACTGGCAAGTTCCTGCTGATCCCACAGGGATCGCGCATCCTGGGCAAGTACAACAGCCAGGTGAGCTACGGGCAGAGCCGCGTACAGGTGGTGTGGAACCGCGTCATCCTGCCGGACACGTCCTCGCTGAAGCTAGACAACCTGGCGGGCACTGACCCTGCCGGCTATTCCGGCCTGGAGGATGGCGTCGATTGGCATTGGGATCGCGTCTTCGCGGGTGCGGCGCTGACGACCCTGCTGGGCGTGGGTGCCGAGTTGGCCGCACCGGAAAACCGGCAGGATGGCAACCGCATCGTGATCGCTGGGCGCGATAGCGCGCAGGACAGCATCAACCAGGTCGGCCAAGAGATGACCCGGCGCAACATGAACATCCAGCCGACGCTGACCGAGCGGCCGGGCCTGCCGGTGCGGATCATCGTCAACCGCGATTTTGTGCTGCGGCCGTACCAGCCTATGTTCTTCAACCGTGGAATTGCGAAATGAACACCACCAGGAAGTTGCGGCTTGGGCCGCTGCCCAAGGTCGAGAGCGTCAAGCTGGCCTTTGCGTGCCCGGTCAGCCTGAAAGCCGACCTCGACCGTTACGCCGCGCTGCACGCGCAGGTGTACGGCGAAGCGGTCGATGCCACGACGCTGATCCCGCACATGCTAGAGGCCTTCATGCAAGGAGACCGTGGGTTTCAGAGAAACAGCGCTAGTAAACACGCATTGCAAAACGCTGGTGGAGTAACCATCTCCGGTTGCCGTACGCCGTGAGCTTTTTGGCTATGCGTGACCTAGGTTGCGGGAGTTGGCATCGCGGCTTCGAATTTCGAGGGCTGCAAGCGGTGGGGTGTGCTACAGGTGCGCCATTCACCCACCCGCCAAGTGCTTCAGTGCTTGTGGCCGCCCTGGGCATCGTGGCCAGCCGGCTGGGCGCTGGCGTTGAGCGCACGCACGGGAGCCTTCACTTCGACCGATTCGCGCTTGCCGTCCGGGCCCTCGATGACGAGGGTCAGAGGCACCGTGTCGCCTTCCTTCACCTGCTGCTTCAGGTCCATCAGCATCACGTGGTAGCCGCCGGGCTTGAGTTCCACGGTCTTGCCTGCGGGCAGCTCGACGGCCGGCACCTGGCGCATCTTCATCACGTTGTCCTGCATGGCCATCTCGTGGACCTCGACGGCGGGCGTAAGCGGCGAGCTGGCCGAGACCAGCTTGCTATTCTTGGTTGCCTTCAACTGCATGAAGGCGCCGGTGGCTTTCTGTTGCGGTACGGTGGCGCGCACCCAGGCATCTTTGACGGTGACTTGCGCCTGGGCGGTGGCCGCGAGCAGCGAGGCGGCGACGATGGCTGTGCGGATGACGAGTTTCATGGTGTTCTCCTTGAGGGGATAGAGGGTCAGGCAGGGTTCAAGAGCTTGCGGATGTCGTCCGCATAGTCTTGGGCGGGTTGCTCATGGCGCAGGGCCAAGCGCAGCTTTCCTAGCGGGTCGTAGACGTAGCTGAGCGATGTGTGGTCCATGGTGTAGGACGATCCCGTCGGCATTTTCTTGTAGTAGACCTTGAAGTCCTTGGCGATCTGTGCGGTGCGTTCCAGGTCGCCGTACAGACCGATAAAGCTGGGGTCGAATGCAGCCGTGTAGGCTTTGAGCACCTCGGGCGTGTCGCGCTCGGGATCGACCGTGACGAACAGTGTCTGGAAGCGCTCGCCGTCGGGGCCGAGAAGCCGCTTGACCTCGGCCGCCCGCGCCAGGGCCGTCGGGCAGACATCTGGGCACTGAGTGAAGCCGAAGAAGACCAGGATGGCCTTGCCTCGGAAGTCCGCCAGCGTGCGCTCATTGCCATCCGGGTCGGAGAGCCGGATGTCCGTGGCATAGGTTGCACCGGTCAGATCGACACCTTTGTACGTGGGGACGTCTCAGGCCTGTTTGACTGACAGCATGGCTGCTAACGATAGGCTTGGCATGAATGATCCACTCGGGCCCTGTCGCCAAGTTCGTGAATCTTTAGGCCAGGCCTCTTCTCACCTCTTTTGCCAAGTCGAAAATCGTTGCTATCAGCGGAGCGTTCTGTCGTTCGCGACGACAGATGAAGTCGACGTGGGTGGCCATTGCTGTATCCAGAATCTTCAGCTTCACAAGACGCGGATCTGGAACATAGGCTGTCTCGGCAACGACGCCTAGTCCTATTCCTTGTGCGACTGCCTCGCGGACAGCCTCCCGGCTTCCCATCTCCAGCGCAACCTGGATGTTGATATTGCGGGCAATTAGCTCGCTCTCGAAGACTCTTCTTGTCGTTGAACCTTCCTCACGTATGACGAAGCGCTGGCTCTGAAGGTCCTTGAGCACTATCTCACCGCACCGGGCTAGGGCGTGCTCTCGGTTCGCAAAGACCACCAGGCGCTGTGACCTGTATGGCATGCAATGGAGTTCGGGGTGCTCGGCGTGATTGAGGACCACGCCGACATCACCCTGGTAGTCGAGGAGCTTTTCCGTGATTGAGCGGGAGTCGCCTACACGGACAGAGACCTCGACCTGGGGATGGCGGCTCCCGAAGGCCTTCAGAACAGGGACTACGTTGTACGGGCCGATCGCGTGAATCACAAGACGCCCGACGAATCGGTTTTTGGCTGCTGCCAAAAGGGCGTGCGCATCTTCCTCGCCGCTGAATGCCCGCCGCGTGTAGTCCAGCAGAGTCCTGCCAAAGGTAGTCAGCTCAAGCCGGCGGCCTTGACGAAGAAAAAGCTCCACGCCGTACTCATTCTCCAGGCGCTGAATATGCGCTGAGATGGTGGGCTGCTGTAGATCAAGCAGCTTCGCAGCAGCAGTCATGCTTCCGGCCCTTGCCGTCGCATCAAAGGCTTTCAAAGCCGCAAGTAGCGTGAGTCCAGACATAGGTGTTATCTATAGATACCCCTATTTTTCGGGGTGCAAGTTTCATATTGATGACACGTTCCACGAACAAACTGCACGCATGCCTAGCCGTATCGAACTTCTTTCTGCGGCAAATGTGCGTCATAAGCGCTCTCGCGCTGCTCGCAGGCAGAAACTTGCAAAGGTAACAACATGAAGTTGGAGAAGGACCGAGACGTTCTGAGTCTCAAGGGAGTTTCCGTCCGCTACGTTGACTCGACCGTGGCCTTGCACCCGACGAGTCTGGATGTGAAGCAGGGAGAGTTTTTGGTGCTTCTGGGCGCCTCGGGCGCAGGGAAGTCCACCTTGTTACGAAGCATCAATGGACTGGTGCTGCCCACAAAAGGCGAGGTATCGATACCTGGCCTGGCAGGTGGGGTAGTCAACGCAAAGACGCTGAGAGAGCACCGCAAGCGCTGTGGGATGGTTTTCCAGCAGCATCATCTGATTGGACGTCAGTCGGTCCTCAGGAATGTTCTGATGGGAAAGCTCGGTGACAGGGGTGCATTCGCTTCGCTATGGCCGTGGAGCAAGAAGGACAAGCTGGAGGCGCTCACAGTGATTGAGCGTGTCGGGCTGCTCGAAAAGGCGCTCTCCCGGGCTGATGCCTTGTCTGGGGGGCAGCAGCAGCGCGTAGGCATAGCTAGGGCGCTAATACAGAAGCCACGAATCCTGCTGGCCGATGAGCCTGTTGCCAGCCTGGACCCGGCAACCGCACATAGCGTGCTCACCTTGTTGCATGAGATCTGCAAAAAGGACCACCTCACCGCAATCGTGAGTCTTCACCAGGTGGAGCTCGCGCGCTCGTTTGCAGACCGAATCATTGGGCTCCGCCAGGGAGCTGTTGTATTCGAGGGTAGGGCAGAGCAGCTGAGTCCTGATGTTGCGCGGAACCTCTATGCAAAGCAGTCCAACGCTTCCAACACGAGTGCGTCCACTGATAGCCCCCGAACTCTTCAATCCAGTCAAACCAAGGAGCTCTTGCCATGCTGAATCGCCGTAACTTCTCTCTTGTTGTCAGCGCAGCTTCTTTTGCTGCACTCCTTCCTCTGTGGGCTCATGCGCAGGGAAAGGATCCATCAAAGCTTCGTGTCGCCCTTCTTCCAGATGAGAACGCTGCCAGCATCATCCAGAACGCGCAGCCTCTTAAGCGCTATCTTGAACAGCAGCTCAAGAAGGATGTTGAGATTGTGGTGACTACCGATTACTCCTCGATGATCGAGGCAATGCGGTTCGGTCGGATTGAGGTAGCGTACTTTGGACCGTTTTCGTACGTTTTGGCCAAATCTAAGGCGTCCGGGATTGAGCCCTTTGCGGTGGGCGTTGAACGTGGGTCGCCCACATACCAGTCGGTCCTCATCGCAACGGCCGGAGGGCCGGTGAAAACGCTTGAAGACGTGCGCGGCAAGCCCTTCGGATTTGGCGACCAGGCGTCCACATCAAGCCACCTTGCACCACGTGCACACCTGCTCAAGAAGTACAAGCTTGATGGTGAGAAGGACTATCGGCCAGTTCACCTTGGGGCACATGACGCGGTCGCACGTGCGGTGCAGTCGGGTCAGATTCCAGCCGGGGCTCTGTCCAAGCCGATTCTGGACAACCTCATCGCTCGAGGAAGCATTGATGCCACGAAGATTGTTCAGCTTGACCTTTCTGCTCCCATTCCAAACTATCCGGTCGTCATGCAGGGGGACCTCAAGTCTGAGCTCAAAGCTGCCATCCGCTCTGCCTTTCTGGACATGAAGGATGCTGAGGTGCTCAAGGCGTTTCGTGTCCAGGCGTTTGCCGCCACTGATGACGCTGCATATGACGTCCTTAGGGATACCGCAACCATCCTGAAGCTTGATTTGGGCCGTATGCAATGACCTCGGCTGCATTCGAGAACATCATCAGTCGCGACAAGCGGGAGCAGTTCATTGGACTGCGCAATACAGCGTTCGTCCTTCTGGTTTGCCTTGTAGCCCTGTACGTCACGGGGTTCTTCGATGCACAGCGGTTCATCGAAGGCGCCCCGGCTGTCAAGCAGCTCTCATCTGAGATGGTCCCTCCCAACTTCGACCGCTGGGAGCACTGGGTCATCCCGCTGAGGGACACCTTGGCGATGTCGATTGCCGGCACAGCACTGACTATCGTGCTTTCACTTCCGCTGGCGCTCCTGGCGGCTCCAAACACCACCCCCAATCCTTTGGTGGGAAGAGTGGCCAGAGTCATCCTGGCGGCATTCCGGTCCGTGCCAGAAATCATTCTTGGCATTCTGTTCGTGGCAGCCGTAGGGTTTGGTGCTCTACCTGGGGTGCTCGCACTAGCGTTGCATTCCACGGGAATGGTCGCAAAGTTTTACGCGGAAGCCATTGAGCACGTGGATCCGAAGCCACTTGAAGCAGCTGCTGCGGTAGGCGCAAGCCGCTTTCAGGTCATCTCGCATGCCGTTATCCCCCAAGTCCTTCCACAGTTGGCAGACATAACCATCTATCGCTGGGAGTACCACTTCAGGGCCTCCGCAGTACTTGGCATTGTCGGTGCAGGTGGCATCGGCTTCGAGTTGATGGCAGCACTTCGCCTTGTCAAGTATGACGAGGTCTCAGCCATCCTTCTGTCGATTCTTGCCTGTGTCCTCGTGGTTGACAGCATTGGATCGATGCTGCGAAAGCGTCTCAAGTAAATCGAAAAATGAATCATCGGAAAATCGTCGTAACGCAGCCAGTTCATGAAGAGGTTCTAAGGAAGCTCCAGGCTGAGGGTGAGGTCATCATGAATCCAGGGCCTGACCCCTGGAGCCCCAGCCAGCTCAGGGAGTACCTCGTGGATGCTGATGCCATGATGGCCTTCATGACAGACAGTGTGACCAAAGAGTCGCTGCTGAACGCTCCCAGGCTCAAGACCATCTCCTGTGCACTCAAGGGGTACGACAACTTCGACCTGAGGGCTTGCGCACAAGCCGGGGTGAGCGTCACCTTTGTTCCTGACCTCCTCACAGAGCCCACAGCCGAGCTGGCCATCGGATTGGCTATTGCTGCTGGCAGGAACGTGCTTCAGGGTGACGCCGCTACAAGAGCAGGCTACTCTGGGTGGAGGCCAGCTCTATACGGAACCGGGCTTCATGGGTCGGTGGCCAGCGTGATCGGTCTCGGAAAAGTTGGGCAGGCCATATTGGCGCGACTCGCGGGCTTTGGCTGCGCGCGGCTGCTTGGTGTAGACCCAAGTGTGCGTCTAGATCAGGTCGAACTGGTCACGCTTGATGAGGCTGTCAGCACATCGGACTATGTGTTCCTGGCAGTGCCTCTTGTTAGCGATACGCGCCACCTGGTTGACTCCAGGATGCTTCAACTATCGAAAAAGGGCCAGATCCTTGTAAACGTGGGTAGGGGGTCTGTGGTCGACGAAAGGGCGGTTGTCGATGCCTTGGCGAATGAGCAACTTGGCGCGTACGCCGCTGACGTCTATGAGATGGAAGATTGGCTACTTCCAGACAGACCTCGCGAAATTCATCCGGGATTGACCAACAACGCCAGAACAGTACTCACTCCCCACATCGGCTCGGCTGTGAGACGCGTACGGTTCGAAATTGAAATGCGGGCTGCTGAGAACCTAGTCCGCTCACTCAGGGGCGAGAGTTTGAGTGATGTTGCTGTCGAGGCCAGCGCGGCAGCATAGGTATGGTTGCTCGGCGGTTTGCACGCCAGCTGAAATGGGCGCGGCTTCAGAGCCTATGTCCTATGGCTGGGTGCAACCTGCCCGTGTGATGCCATCCTGCTCGCCAAGGGGAAATGACTTGAGTCATCATCGAAGTGGTTTAGCGATGATGTTCTCTGCACGGCGCAGCTCATGGGGTAAGCCCAAATGGGCGCATGGCAAACACCAGATACTTCGAGGGGTCAGGCTACAACACTGATCGTTCTTGGCCTCTGATAGTGGTTTCAACCCAGGACGTTTCAGCTGAGGTCATTACATTCGGCTCGTAGTAGAGGTGACGCTGCTTTGCGAGTTCTTGGACTGCACGGCTGAACCCTAGGTCTAATACAACCGCACTGCGCAGAGTGTTGAGATGCACCGCCGAAAGTGTCTCCCTCGCCCCTTTAGGGTCTGCCTTAGAGTTCACGCAGACGACGAGGTGCGTTGTCGCCGATAGACTGCTTTGATGCATCTCAATGAATCTAGGCTGTTGATTTCCACGCAGAACTGACCCGCCGGGGATGCGGACAAAAACTTGGACTACCAGGGGAGGTAGTTCATGTACTCATACGCAGACAGGATTCGTGCAGTTGCGCTTTACATCAAGCTTGGCTTGCGTGTCAGAGCCACGATTCGCCAGTTGGGGTACCCAACCAAGAACGCATTGAAAGGCTGGTATCAGCACTACCTGAAGCATCAGGATTTGCCAGCAAGCCAAGCTCCAAGAGCACCAAAATATTCGCTGCAGCAAAGGCAGGTGGCTATTGCTCATTACCTCGCCCATGATCGCTGTATTGCTGCAACGATGAGGGCTTTGGGTTATCCGGGTCGAGGAACGTTGACTGCGTGGGTTCGGCAAGACTGCCCTGACACCTGCAAATCGAGAGTAGGCAGATCTTGGCCGGCTACAAAGCCTGATGCCTTGATGTGTGAGGGCGTGGTGCAGCTGTGTGCCCGTCGATCAAGTGCACAGCAGATTGCGGACAAGTTAGGGGTGTGTAGGGGGACCTTGTACAACTGGAAAAATCAGTTGCTTGGCCCTTGTGCCCCAGCCTCAATGAAACACAGTCCAAAGCGATCGCCAGTGTTGGATGAAGCAGCACTCAGGCGCCAAGTTGAATCATTGCGCCAGGATGTTCGGCGGCTGAAGATAGAACGTGAGCTTCTCAAGCAGGCCCATGAAATCTTAAAAAATGGGGCTGACATTGATCTGCATAGGCTGGCAAACAAAGATAAGGCTGTGCTGGTTGAAGCGTTGCACGGGCAGTATGAATTGCCAGAACTGCTTTCTCTTGTTGGCCTTGCTAGAAGCTCGTATTTTTACCATCGTGCTCGGCTGAAGCTGGCTGACAAATACGTTGATTTACGCCGAAGCATCACAGAGATCTTCGACAACAACTACCGTTGCTATGGATATCGCAGGGTGCAGGCATCTCTGCTCAAGGAGTGCACGGGCATCTCAGAGAAGGTGGTTCGTCGGCTGATGAAGCAGGAGGGGTTGATCGTGGCCAAGCCCAAACGCCGCAGATATAACTCCTACCTTGGAGAGATAGGTGCCGCCCCGCAAAACCTCATCAATCGAGACTTCCGTGCCGCTGCGCCCAATGAGAAGTGGCTCACCGACATTACTGAACTCCAGA
>NZ_JAUZUQ010000020.1:0-92319 GCF_031844105.1 Acidovorax sp. PRC11
TCAACTCCAAATAAAGAGCAATGCCCGTGTGTTGGTTTTACGTCTGCATCCCATTGCGGATTCCTTCGCCACGGGCAACGAAGGGCATGCGATCGCAGACAGAACTGATTTAACCCCCGCCCACGGCCTTCCTGATCGAAGGGCCGCGGAGCAGGCCATGCCAGCGGCACGCGCGGGACCGGCTTTGCCGGACCGCTGCGTGCGCCCCCTTGAGGGGGAGGCGCCGCAGGCGACACAGGGGTGGGCCTTTTACTTCGCCCGGGCGGCCATGATGGCTTCGGACACGTTGCGCGGAGCTTCGCTGTAGTGCTTGAACTCCATCGTGTACGTGGCGCGGCCTTGCGTCGCGGAGCGCAGCGAGGTCGAGTAGCCGAACATTTCCGACAGCGGGACCTCGGCCTTGATGGCCTTGCCGCCACCGACCATGTCGTCCATGCCCTGCACCATGCCGCGGCGGGACGACAGGTCGCCCATCACGGTACCGGCGTAGTCTTCCGGCGTTTCCACTTCCACGGCCATCATCGGCTCGAGGATGACGGGGCCGGCCTTCTTGCAGCCTTCCTTGAAGCCGAAGATGGCGGCCATCTTGAACGCCAGTTCGTTCGAGTCCACGTCGTGGTAGGAGCCGAAGTGCAGCGTGACCTTGACGTCCACGACCGGATAGCCGGCCAGCACGCCCTGCGTCACGGCTTCGTTGAAGCCCTTCTCGACGGCCGGGATGAATTCACGGGGAACCACACCGCCCTTGATGGCGTCGACGAACTCGTTGCCCTTGCCCGGCTCGTTCGGCTCGATCTTGAGCACGACGTGGCCGTACTGGCCCTTGCCGCCGGACTGGCGCACGAACTTGCCTTCGGCCTCTTCCACCGTCTTGCGGATGGTTTCGCGGTAGGCCACCTGGGGCTTGCCCACGTTGGCTTCCACGCCGAACTCGCGCTTCATGCGGTCCACGATGATTTCCAGGTGCAGCTCGCCCATGCCGGCGATCAGCGTCTGGCCCGACTCTTCATCGGTCTTCACGCGGAACGAAGGATCTTCGGCGGCCAGGCGCTGCAGGGCGATGCCCATCTTTTCCTGGTCGGTCTTCGTCTTGGGTTCGACGGCCTGCGTGATCACGGGCTCGGGGAACACCATGCGCTCCAGAATGATCTGGGAGTCGAGGTCGCTCAGCGTTTCGCCGGTCGTCACGTCCTTCAGGCCCACGCAGGCAGCGATGTCGCCGGCGCGGATTTCTTCCACTTCCAGGCGTTCGTTGGCGTGCATCTGCACGATACGGCCGATACGCTCCTTCTTGCCCTTGATCGGGTTGTAGACGGTGTCGCCCTTGGTCAGGACGCCCGAGTACACGCGCACGAAGGTCAGCTGGCCCACGAACGGGTCGGTCATCAGCTTGAAAGCCAGCGCCGAGAACTTCTCGTTGTCGTCGGCCTTGCGGGTGACGGGGTTCTCGTCCTCGTCGGTACCCGTCACATCATCGATGTCGGTGGGGGCCGGCAGGTAGTCGATCACGGCGTCGAGCATGCGCTGCACGCCCTTGTTCTTGAACGCGGTACCGCAGAGCATCGGCTGGATTTCGGTCGCGATCGTGCGCGTGCGCAGGCCGGACTTGATCTCTTCCTCGGAGAGGTCGCCCTCTTCCAGGTACTTGTTCATCAGCTCTTCGGACGCTTCGGCAGCGGCCTCGACCATCTTCTCGCGCCATTCCTTGGCGGATTCCACCAGGTCGGCCGGGATGTCTTCGAAGGTGAACTTCATGCCCTGGGAAGCTTCGTCCCAGATGATGGCCTTCATCTTGAGCAGGTCGACCACGCCGGTGAAGTTTTCTTCCGCGCCGATCGGGATCACGACGGGCACGGGGTTGGCCTTCAGGCGCAGGCGCATCTGGTCGTAGACCTTGAAGAAGTTCGCGCCGGTGCGGTCCATCTTGTTGACGAACGCGAGGCGGGGCACCTTGTACTTGTTGGCCTGGCGCCAGACGGTTTCCGACTGGGGCTGCACGCCACCCACGGCGCAATACACCATGCAGGCGCCGTCCAGCACGCGCATGGAACGCTCCACCTCGATGGTGAAGTCCACGTGGCCGGGGGTGTCGATGATGTTGAAGCGGTGCTCGGGGTAGGACATGTCCATGCCCTTCCAGAAGCAGGTCGTGGCGGCGGACGTGATCGTGATGCCGCGCTCCTGCTCCTGCTCCATCCAGTCCATGGTGGCGGCGCCGTCGTGCACTTCACCGATCTTGTGGTTCACACCCGTGTAGAACAGGATGCGCTCGGTGGTGGTCGTCTTGCCGGCGTCGATGTGGGCCGAGATACCGATGTTGCGGTAGCGCTCGATGGGAGTCTTGCGTGCCATGATGTTTCTTTCGTTTAACGGCCAAGAGCCCGCCCGCCAATGGATGTTGGCAGGTCGGGCTCCCAGCCTTCGAGATGTGGGGACGAAACCCGGACTTAGAAGCGGAAGTGGCTGAAAGCCTTGTTGGCTTCGGCCATGCGGTGCACTTCGTCACGGCGCTTCATCGCGCCGCCACGGCCTTCCGTGGCTTCCAGCAGCTCGTTGGCCAGGCGCTGGGCCATGGACTTCTCGCCGCGCTTGCGGGCGGCTTCCTTGATCCAGCGCATCGACAGGGCCAGGCGGCGCACGGGGCGCACTTCCACGGGCACCTGGTAGTTGGCACCACCCACGCGGCGGGACTTCACTTCCACCATGGGCTTCACGTTGTTGATGGCCACGGTGAACGCTTCCAGGGCGTCCTTGTCGGGGTGCTTCTTCTGAATGAGTTCCAGGGCGCCATAGATGATGCGCTCTGCAACTGCCTTCTTGCCGCCTTCCATGATCACGTTCATGAATTTGGACAGCTCGACGTTGCCGAACTTCGGGTCCGGCAGGATTTCACGTTTGGGGACTTCGCGACGACGTGGCATTTCTCACCTCTATCTTTGCTTCAGTTGGCGCCTTTCCAGGCACCGCGAGAACCCATCGGGGGCTCCCACTTACTCGACCCGCGCAGAACGCCTGCGTTTGGGGCCACTACGCTGCTTCACCGCGCCACGCGGGAACAGCACCGAAAATTCTTTGCGAAAAAGCGCAGGGCTTACTTGGCCTTGGGCTTCTTGGCGCCGTACTTGGAACGGGCCTGCTTACGGTCCTTGACGCCTTGCAGGTCAAGGGAGCCGCGCACGATGTGGTAACGCACACCGGGCAGATCCTTCACACGGCCGCCGCGGACCAGCACCACGCTGTGTTCCTGCAGGTTGTGGCCTTCACCGCCGATGTAGGAGATGACTTCGAAACCGTTGGTCAGGCGCACCTTGGCGACCTTGCGCAGAGCGGAGTTCGGCTTCTTGGGCGTCGTGGTGTACACACGGGTGCACACGCCGCGGCGCTGGGGAGAGTTTTGCATCGCAGGGCTCTTGGACTTGGTCGTTTCGACCTCGCGCCCCTGACGAATGAGCTGGTTGATGGTTGGCATGAATCGTCCCTAAACGTGAAAACTCCGCCCGGTGGATTCGGTTCGGGCGAAGACGTGATTCCCTTCGGAAATTCCGAAAAGCCTTCTAATGTATCAGTTCGGCCCGGGCGAGGCAAGGTGCGGCGCGGCAGCCCCTGCCGCCCCACCCGCCGGCATCACTTGATCCAGAGCCGGATCGCGTCCCAGGCGCGGCCGAAGATGCCGGCCTGCTCGACGGTTTCGAGCGCCACGAGCGGCACTTCGGCGATCTGCTGGTCGCCCAGCGAGACCTTGAGCGTGCCCACGGACTGGCCCTTGGTGAACGGGGCCACGAGCGGGTCCTGCCGCACGATCTGCGTCGCGATCTTGCCGGCCGAGCCCGAAGGCACGGTGACGACGATCGGATCGGGGCGGCCGATCTTGAGGGTGTTCTGCGTGCCCTTCCAGAGGGCCGGCGTGGCGGCGGGCTGACCGCCGTCGAAGAGCTTGACCGCGTCGTAGGCGGTGTAGCCCCAGTTCAGCAGCTTCTGGCTTTCGTTGGCGCGCGCGCCTTCGCTGGAGGTGCCGAGCACGATCGAGAGCAGGCGGCGCTGGCCGACGTTCGGGAATTCGCGCTTGGACGTGGCCACGAGGCAGTAGCCGGCCGCCGACGTGTGGCCGGTCTTGAGGCCGTCCACCGTCGGGTCGCGGAACAGCAGCGAATTGCGGTTGGTGCCGTTGGAGGGCGGCGTGCCCGGATAGGCATAGTGCTTGGTGGAGTAGTAGTGCATGTACTCCGGGAAGTCCTTCATGAGCCGCGTGGCGAGCACGCCCAGGTCGCGCGCCGTGGTCGTGTGGCCGGGCTCGGTGAGGCCTTCGGGGTTCTTGTAGGCCGTGTTCTTCATGCCCAGGGCACGCGCCTGGTCGTTCATGAGCTTGACGAAGTTCTCGGCCGTGCCGCCCACGCCTTCGGCGAGGGCCATGGTGGCGTCGTTGCCGGACTGCACGATCATGCCCTTGATGAGGTCTTCCACGGGCACCTGCATCTTGGGGTCGATGAACATGCGCGAGCCCGGCATCTTCCAGGCGCGCTCGCTCACGGGCAGCTTCTGCTCCAGCGTGATCTTCTTGGCGCGCAGCGCGTCGAACACCAGGTAGCCGGTCATGAGCTTGGTCAGGGAGGCCTGCTCCACGGGGGCGTCGATGTCCTTGGCGGCCAGCACCTGCCCGGCGGTCACGTCGAGCAGCAGGTAGTTGCGCGCGGCGATCTCGGGCGGCTGGGGCGTCTGCACCTGCGCCCAGAGCGCGGCGGGCGCGAGCGCGGCGGCCAGGGCGAAGGAGCGCAGCAGGGGCACGAAGGACTTCAGGGAGGCATGCATTCGGAGGGGTCCGGGGAAAGAGAAAAAGGGAAAAGCGAAAGGAAGGTGCGGACGGGACGCAAGGGGCGCGGGCCGCGGCGCCAGGCCCGGGCGGCGGCCCGGTCAGGCCTGCGAGGTGAGGTGCCGCGCCACGAGGCTCTTGAGCAGCGGCAATTGTCCGTGAAAGAAATGGCCGCCGCCGGGCACGACTGTCACAGGGAGTGTCTGCGGGCGGGCCCAGTCCATCACGGCGGCGAGCGGCACGGTGTCGTCCTGCTCGCCGTGCACGACCAGGGTGCGGCCGTGGGCCTCGGCCGGCACGGGGGCGACGGTGAAGCGGCTCGCGGCCGTTCCCACGAGCACCGCGCGCTCGATGACGCGCGGCTCCCAGAGCCGCGCCAGCGCATGGCTGGTGACGAAGGCGCCGAACGAGAACCCGGCCAGCGCCAGGGGGCCTTCGGGCGCCGCCTGTCCGACGACGGCCAGCAGGTCTTCGAGTTCGCCGCGGCCCTCGTCGTAGGTGCCGGCGGTGGCGCCCACGCCGCGGAAGTTGAAGCGCACGGCCGTCCAGCCGCTGGCGACGAAGGCCCGCGCGAGGGTCTGCACGACCTTGTTGTCCATGGTGCCGCCGAACAGCGGATGGGGGTGGGCGATCACGGCCACGCCGCGCGGGGCGGCGCCGTCGGCCGGGGCGGCCGCGTCGCGCAGCGCCTCGATGGCGCCGGCCGGGCCGGAGAAGGTCAGGCGTTCAGTCTGGGCGTTCACTTCGGATGTCCGTCTGCAGTGGGGAGAAGCGGCGCGCGCACGGCGGGCCCGGCGGCCCGTGGCCGGGGCCCGCGGGTGCGCCGCGGCGCGGGAAACCGGGGCTCTGAGCCTGGATCAGCGCCCGAGTTCCGGCGGCGTGAGCAGGCGCTCGACCACCTGGCCGTTCTTGAGGTGCGACTCGACGATGTCGTCGATGTCGCTCTTGTCCACGTAGGTGTACCAGGTGCCCTCGGGGTAGACGACGGCGATGGGCCCGCCCGCGCAGCGGTCCAGGCAGCCGGCCTTGTTCACGCGCACCTTGCCGGGGCCGGCCAGCTTCTCGGCCTTCACGCGCGACTTGCAGTGGTCGAACGCCTCTTTCGCGCCGTGGTGGGCGCAGCTGTCTTCGCCGTTGATGCGCTCGTTGAGGCAGAAGAAGATGTGGCGGGCGTAGTAGCCGGAGGGCTGGGAGGTGTCGTCGGTCATGGACGGATTCTAGGGAACCCGGGGTTCAGGCGCTGCGGGCGCTGCCGCGGGCGCTGGCCCCTGCGGCACCGGCCGGCGCGCGACCTGCTGCACCACGTACACCAGCGCGGCGTAGGGCCAGAGCCAGCCGAGCCACTGCCCTAGGCCGTAGAAGCGGATGAAGCGGCCCTGCTCCCAGGCGAGCAGGGTTTCGGCGAAGTAGGCGCTGGTCGGCGCCTGGTTGAGCAGGTTGAGGTGCCAGACCAGCACGAGCAGCAGCAGCACGCCGGCCGCGCGGCGCGGCACCATCACCAGCAGCAGGGCGGCGACCAGCCCCGCGCAGATGCCCACCCGCGCGGGCAGGCCCAGCCACTCCCAGGCATGTGCGGGTCCATAGCTCAGTGCGGCCGAGAGCGCCGTCACCGCCACGCCGGCCGCGACCGTGCCGCAGGCGTAGGCCGCCCGGCGGCCGACCTGGCGGATGACGCAGTAGCCCAGCAGGCAGGGAACGAGCAGCCCGAGCAGCACGGCGAGCAGTTCCGCGCCGGGCATCAGGGGCTCCAGCGGGGTGTCGCGCACGGGCAGCCATTCGAGGAACGGGGTGTCGGCCAGCGTGTCGGCGAGTGCCGCCTCCAGGCGCTCCCACATCTGCCCCAGCCCGAACGGTACGGCGGCGGGAAACAGCAGGGCGGCGGGCCAGAGCGCGATGAGCACCAGCGCGCCGCTGGCATCCGGCACGAACCAGCGCGCGCGCAGGCGGTTCCAGCGGGCGATGGCGCCCAGGCGCTCCAGCAGGGCGG
This sequence comes from Acidovorax sp. PRC11, assembly GCF_031844105.1. Classification (NCBI taxonomy): domain Bacteria; kingdom Pseudomonadati; phylum Pseudomonadota; class Betaproteobacteria; order Burkholderiales; family Comamonadaceae; genus Acidovorax; species Acidovorax sp. PRC11. The sequence continues at coordinate 6,795 of NZ_JAUZUQ010000020.1, forward strand.
CCACGAGCGCACCGACCAGGGTGCCGGCCGTGTTGAGGAGCAGGTCCATGTTGGAGGGCACGCGGCGCGGCAGGTAGATCTGCAGCAGCTCCATGAGCATGGAGAGCATGCCTCCGCACAGCACGGCGACCGGCACGGCGGCGCGCGGCCAGCCGGTGCGCAGCAGGGCCAGGGCCAGTAGGAAGCCCAGCGGGGCATAGCCCGCGACGTTGATGTTGACGTCGAACCACGTCCAGTACGGCGGCGGGACGCGGGCCGTGAGGAAGACCAGGGGCGAGATGCCCTGCTCGCGCCAGCCTTCGAAGGGGAACAGGCTCGCGAAAACGATGAGCGCGATGTAGATCAGCGCGAGCGGCCAGGCGGACGTCTTGTGCACGGCTGGGCGCGCCCGGCTCAGAACGGCTTGACGACCACCAGCACCACCGCTGCCACCAGCAGCAGCACCGGCACCTCGTTGAACCAGCGGTACCAGCGGTGGCTGTGGCCGTTGCGCCCGGCGACGAACTTGCGCAGCAGCACGCCGCAGGCGTGGTGGTAACCCACGGCCAGCACCACCACGGTGAGCTTGGCGTGCATCCAGCCGTTGCCGGGGCCGCGGCCGATGCCGTAGCCCAGGTAGAGGCACAGGCCCAGCGCCAGCGCCGGCACGGCCAGCAGCGTGGTGAAACGCAGCAGCTTGCGCGCCATAAGCTGCAGGCGCTCGCGCTCGGCGGTGGAATCGGGCGGCACCATGGCGAGGTTCACGAAGATGCGCGGCAGGTAGAACAGGCCGGCGAACCAGCTGGCCACGAAGACGATGTGGAAGGCTTTGACCCAGAGCATGGGTGGCAGTGTACGTGGGGGCGGGCGCCCGTCCGGCGGCACGCACTTCCGAAACGGGAGCACAATTTCAGGATGCATCTCTCCAGCCCCCCGCCCTTTCCCCAGCACCGTCCCCGCCGGCTGCGGCGCGACGCGTTCACCCGCAACCTCGTGCGCGAGCATCGGTTGTCATCGCACGACTTCATCTACCCGGTGTTCGTGCACGAAGGCACGAACCACCGCCAGGCCGTGCCCTCGATGCCCGGCGTGGACCGGCTGAGCCTGGACCTGCTGCTGCCCGTGGCGGAAGACTGCGTGCGCCTGGGCATCCCGGTGCTGGCGCTGTTCCCCTCGATCGACGCGGCGCTCAAGACGCCGGACGGCAAGGAGGCGCTCAACCCCGACGGCCTGATCCCCCGCGTGGTGCGGGCGCTGAAGAAGGAATTCCCCGAGCTGGGCGTGCTCACCGACGTGGCGCTGGACCCCTACACCAGCCACGGCCAGGACGGCATGCTCGACGAGACCGGCTACATCCTGAACGACGAGACGGTGGAGCTTCTCGTCGGCCAGGTGCTCACGCATGCCGAGGCGGGCGTGGACATCGTGGCGCCCAGCGACATGATGGACGGCCGCATCGGCGCGATCCGGGACGCGCTGGAGGCACAGGGCCACATCCACACGCGCATCATGGCCTACAGCGCGAAGTACGCGAGCGCCTTCTACGGCCCGTTCCGCGACGCCGTGGGCACGCGCGGCGCGCTCGGCAAGGCCGACAAGAACGTCTACCAGATGGACCCGGGCAACACCGACGAGGCGCTGCGCGAGGTGGCGCTGGACATCGCCGAGGGCGCGGACATGGTGATGGTCAAGCCCGGCATGCCCTACCTGGACGTGGTGCGCCGCGTGAAGGACGAGTTCCGCGTGCCGACCTTCGCCTACCAGGTGAGCGGCGAATACGCCATGCTGAAGGCGGCGGCCGCGAACGGCTGGCTCGACCACGACGCGGTGATGATGGAATCGCTGCTCGCGTTCAAGCGCGCGGGCGCGGATGGCATCCTGACGTACTTCGCGCGCGATGCCGCGCGGCTGTTGGCGAAATAAGGGGCATCCATGTCGCCGATCTGCCTGGGCCCGGAAAAAGCAGAAGACCCGCTCGGGGTGCGGCCTTGACCGCGGATTCGGACGGCAAGGTCCGGGTCTTCCACATCCAGCCGCAGGGCGCGGTCGAGCTGGACGCCATCCCGCAGCGCATGCCCGCGCAGGGCTTCGTGTGGATCGCCTGCACGCGCGCGACCTTCTCGGCGCGGCTGGGAGCGCTCCAGTCGTCCCTGCAGTCGCTGGCGGGCCAGCAGCTGGTCGACCTGCATGTCTCCGACCTGCTGAACGCCCAGCTGCCGTCGCACTACGACTACACCTCGCAGTACGACGTGCTGGTGTTCCGCCGGCTGAGCGCCACCCAGTGCGACACCGGCGGGGTGCCCAGCCTGGCGAGCCTCTCCGGACCGGGCGCCAATCGGGCCGCGCCGCCGGTGCTGCGCCGCATCAACACCAGTCCGGTCGGCTTCGCGGTGTTCGACCAGGTGCTGCTGTCCGTCCATCCGGACGACTGCACCGTGCGCGACGCCTTCGCCGCGCGCCTGCTCACCGCCCACCAGCCCGCGCCGGCGCAGGAGCCGACGGCGCAGATCGCCACGCCCGAGCATCCCCCATCGGAAACGCTGGCGCGCGAGCAGCGCACCGCGCCGGCGCCGGGTGCGCGCCTGCCGACCAGCCCGGCGGACCTGATGCTGCGCGTGGTGAACCTCATCGTGGACAACTACCTGGACCTGCGGCGCGAGCTCTCCCGCCAGCTGGACCACTGGCAGGCGGAACTGCTGCGGCCCCGCGGGCGCTTCGCCAACTGGAGCGCGCTGCTGGATGCGCGGCTCACGCTGCACCAGCTCGACGAGATCTGCGAGGACCAGCGCGCCGCCGTGCAGGACTGGGTGGACACGCTGGAGACCTGGGCCCTGCCCGACGGCATGCCCGCGCTGCGCGAGCTGGAACTGCTCAAGGTGCGCAGCCGCGACGTGCTGGAGCACATCGAACGGGTGGTGCACCATGTGCGCCGGCTGGAGCAGAGCACCGAGACGGCCGTGCAGATGCACTTCAGCGTGCAGAGCAACCGCACCAACGACATCATGCGCACGCTCACCGCCCTCACGGCCGTGTTCCTGCCGCTCAACCTGATCGCGGGCATCTTCGGCATGAATTTCGAATTCATTCCCCTGGTCCACAAGCAGGATGGCTTCTGGTGGGCCATGGCGACCATGACGGTGATCGCCATCGCGCTGGTGGCGCTGTTCTGGCGCAAGCGCTACCTGGCCCGCACCGGGCAGCATTGACGATGTCCGCCCGTCCCGGCTGACGGGCGACAGCGGAGATCGGCCGCAGCGCCGGGCCCTCTCCCCATCCGCTTTGCCCCGCCCGGCCATGGCGGGGCTGGTCGCGGCCGCGCCATCCCCTTGTCGAACCCCTTGCGCCGCAATCAAAGACTTGACATTATTTGTCTAGTCAATTAATGTTGCGGCATGAATTCTCAGACAGTTGCGTCCCCTCCCGCCCACGGCCTCATCGAACAGAGCATCGGCTACCAGATGCGCCGCATCGTCAGCCTGATGGGCAGCGAGGTGGACCGCCGCGTGGAGCCGCTGGGCCTGACCGATGCGCAGTGGCGCCCGCTGCTGCGGATCTTCCTGGCCTCCGGGCAGGAAAGCACCGTCGCCGCCCTCGCCCGTGTCTGCCAGCTCGATGCGGGCGGCATGACCCGGCTGCTGGACCGGCTGGAGGCCAAGGGCCTGTGCCGCCGCGAGCGTTCGCAGGAAGACCGCCGCGTGGTGCATCTCGCGCTGACCGAGGAAGGCCATGCCGCCGCCGCCCAGCTGCCTGCGCTGCTGCTGGACCTGCAGAACACGGCCCTGCACGGCTTCAGCGAGGCGGACACGGCGGCGTTCCGCAGCTACCTGGCCCGCATCTACGAGAACGTCACCACGCGGCTGACGCCGCCGGACGGCGCTTAAGGCACCGCCCACCCCTTTTCCTCGAGCACGACACAACATGAACAACCATCTGGCTCCCCTTCCTCCCGCCCCCTCCGGCCCGCCGGGCACGCCGGCGGTGCACGCCGTGCCGCGCTGGCATGCGGCGGCGCAGTATTTCGGCACGGTGGCGTTCGCGCTGCTCGGGCTGACGGCCTGCGCCGACATGTCCGGCATCGCATCCCAGGCGAAGATGCGCGACGCGGCCTCCCTGGGCCTCGCAGCGCAGGCCCAGGGCGTGGCCGACGTGGCACGCGCCTTCGCCGACCCCGCCGTGGCCTCCGACTGGTGGCGCGGCTTCGGCGATGCGCAGCTGGATGCGCTCATCGACCAGGCCCTGGCGCAGAGCCCCAACCTGAAGCTGGCCGAGGCCCGCATCGCCCGCGCCCGGGCCTACACGGAAGCGACCCGCGCCGCCGACCGCCCGCAGGTGAACGGCAGCCTCGACGCCACGCGCCAGCACTACAGCGCCAACTCCATCTACCCGCCGCCGCTGGGCGGCGCCACCGAGAACAGCGCCACCGGCCGCCTGACGGGCAGCTGGGAGCTGGACTTCTTCGGCAAGAACCGCGCGGCCATCGATGCCGCCGTGGGTAGCGCCAACGCCGCCGTCGCCGACGCGCAGGCCGCGCGCGTGCTGCTGGCATCGAACGTGGCGCGGCAGTATGTGGAACTGGCGCGGCTGCAGGCCCAGCTCGGCGTGGCGCAGCGCACGCTGGAGCAGCGCAGCCAGACGCTCTCGCTGGTGCGCGACCGCGTGAGCGCCGGGCTGGATACGCGCCTGGAGGAGCGCCAGAGCGAAGGCAGCCTGCCCGAGGCGCGCCAGCAGATCGAGGTACTGCGCGAGCAGGCCGCCATGGCCCGCAACGCGCTGGATGCGCTCGTCGGCCAGCCCGGCGCCGCGCAGTCGCTGGTGCCGGCCCCGCTGGCGTCGCTGCGCCCCATCGCCCTGCCGGCCGCGCTGCCCGCGGACCTGCTGGGCCGCCGCGCGGACATCGCCGCCGCGCGCTGGCGCGTGGAGGCCGCCTCGCAGGAGGTGGCCGTGGCCCGTGCGCAGTTCTATCCCAACGTGAACCTCACGGCCTTCGTGGGCCTGGCATCGCTCGGGCTGGACAACTTCGTCAAGGGCGGCAGCCGTGAATGGGGCGTGGGCCCGGCCATCCGCCTGCCGATCTTCGAGGCAGGCCGGCTGCGCGCCAACCTGCGCGGCAAGGCCGCCGACGTGGATGCGGCGGTGGAGAGCTACAACGCCACGCTGCTGGACGCGCTGCACGAAACGGCCGACCAGATCGCCGCCGCACGCTCCATCGACCAGCAGATGGCCGAGCAGCGCGAGGCGCAGGCCGCGGCCGAGAGCGCGTATGCCATCGCGCAGCAGCGCTACCGGGCGGGCCTGGGCAACTACCTGAACGTGCTGTCCGCCGAAACCAGCGTGCTGCAGCAGCGCCGCCAGGCGGTGGACCTCGCCGCGCGCCGCCTGGACACCCAGGCACGGCTGGCGCGGGCACTGGGCGGGGGCTATGCCGCCACCGATCCGGTCCTCGCCGCCGCACCTGCGGCCGCGGGCGCCGCCCGCTGACGCTCCACCCGACGCTTTCCCCCCCTTCCGATTCCCTCCATTCCTGCCGCGCGGATTTCCATTTCTGCTTCCCGCGGGGAGACACTTCCATGAACGCACCCCAGAACGCTTCCGATTCCTCCAATGCTCCGGCCGCCGCCCCGGACGCCAAGGCCCGCCGCCGCAAGACCCTGGTGGCCCTGGCCGCCGTCGTCGTCGTGGCGGGCGCCGGGTGGGGCCTGTACGACTGGCTCGTGCTGAGCCACTACGAGGACACCGACAACGCCTACGTGCAGGGCAACGTCATCCAGATCACGCCGCAGACCGGCGGGACGGTGATGTCCATCATGGCCGACGACACCGACTTCGTGAAGGCCGGTGCTCCGCTGGTGCAGCTGGACCCGGCCGATGCCCGCGTGGCGCTCGCGCAGGCCGAGGCGGGCCTGGCCCAGGCCGTGCGCCAGGCGCGCACCGTGTACGTGAACAACGGCTCGCTGAACGCGCAGATCACGCTGCGCCAGGCCGAGGTGTCGAAGGCGCGCTCGGACGTGGCCCGCGCCCAGGAAGACCTGCAGCGCCGGCAGTCCCTCTCGGGCAACGGCGCCGTCTCGAAGGAAGAGCTGCAGCACGCGCAGAACCAGGTGGACGCGGCCCGTTCGGCGCTGGCCGCCGCGCAGGCCGGCGTGGAGGCCGCCCGCGAGCAGTTGACCAGCAACCAGTCGCTCACGCAGGGGATTCCGGTGCAGGAGAATCCCAACGTGCTGGCCGCCGCCGCCAAGGTGCGCGAGGCGTATCTCGCGGAGCGTCGCACCGCCCTGCCCGCGCCGGTGGACGGCTACGTCGCCAGGCGCACCGTGCAGCTCGGCCAGCGCGTGGCGCCCGGTGCGCCGCTCATGACCATCGTGCCGCTCAGCCATGTCTGGGTGGATGCGAACTTCAAGGAAAACCAGCTGCGCAACCTGCGCCTGGGCCAGCCCGCCAAGCTCACGGCCGACCTCTACGGCAGCAAGGTGGAATACACGGGCAAGGTGGTCGGGCTGGGCGTGGGCACGGGAGCGGCGTTCGCGCTGCTGCCGGCGCAGAACGCCACCGGCAACTGGATCAAGGTGGTGCAGCGCGTGCCCGTGCGCATCGCGCTCGACGCCGAGCAGCTCAAGGACCATCCGCTGCGCGTGGGCCTGTCGATGGACGTGACGGTGAACACCCAGGACCGCAGCGGTGCCCTGCTGGCCGATGCCCCGCGCGCCCAGGCCGTGGCGCAGACCGCCGTGTACTCGGACCTCGACAAGGGCGCCGACGACGAGGTGGCCCGCATCATCGCGGCCAACGCGGGGCCGGCCGCCCGCGCGGGCGATGCCCGGCAGACGCCCACCCGCGGCGACGCGGCCGCCGCCAGGGCCCGGCCGGTGCGCACCGCCGCCGCCGCGCACGCTTCCGGCCAGCCGCAGGCCCATTGATCCGCGGCGGCGCTGATCCCTTCCCGGAACTTCCATGTCCTCTCCCACCCACACACCGCCCCTGGCGCCGCCGCCGCTCGAAGGCAGCGCGCGCATGTGGGGCACGCTGGCCCTGTCGGCGGCCACGTTCATGAACGTGCTGGACACGTCGATCGCCAACGTGTCCCTGCCCGCCATCGCGGGCGACCTCGGCGTGAGCCCCACGCAGGGCACCTGGGTCATCACCAGCTTCGCGGTGGCCAACGCCATCGCGGTGCCGCTCACCGGCTGGCTGTCGCAGCGCTTCGGACAGGTGCGCCTGTTCGTGGCCAGCGTGACGCTCTTCGTGATCGCCTCGCTGCTGTGCGGCATCGCGCCCAACATGGCCACGCTGATCGCGTTCCGCGCGCTGCAGGGCTTCGTGGCGGGGCCGATGATCCCGCTGTCGCAGTCGCTGCTGCTCTCCAGCTACCCGCGCGCGCTCGCGGGCCTGGCGATGGCGATGTGGTCGATGACCACGCTCATCGCGCCCGTGATGGGGCCGCTGCTGGGCGGCTGGATCACCGACAACCTGACCTGGCCCTGGATCTTCTACATCAACGTACCCGTGGGCATCGTGGCGGTGCTTGTCACCTGGGGCATCTTCCACAAGCGCGAATCCGAGCGGCGCGCGCTGCCGATCGATTCCGTCGGCCTGGCCCTGCTCGTCATCTGGGTGGCGGCGATGCAGGTGATGCTGGACATCGGCAAGGAGCACGACTGGTTCGCCTCGCCCTGGGTGGTGGCCTGCGGCGTGGTGGCCGTGGTGGGCTTCGTCGCCTTCATGGTCTGGGAACGCGGCGAGGACCACCCGGTGGTGGACCTGTCGCTCTTCAAGATCCGCAACTTCTGGGCCGGCGCGCTCGCCACGTCGGTGGGCTACGGCCTCTTCTTCGGCAACGTGGTGCTGCTGCCGCTCTGGCTGCAGCAGTACATGGGCTACACCGCCACGCAGGCGGGCATGGTGATGGCGCCGGTGGGCCTGCTGGCGCTGGTGCTCTCGCCGGTGGTGGGCAAGAACATCGCCAAGGTGGACCCGCGCCGCTTCGCGACCTTCGCCTTCCTGGTGTTCGCGCTGGTGCTGTGGATGCGGTCGCGCTTCAATACGCAGGCCGACCTGATGACGATCATGGTGCCCACCATCATCCAGGGCATCGCCATGGCGTTCTTCTTCATCCCGCTGGTGACGATCACGCTGTCGGAGATCGCGCCCGCGCGCATTCCCTCGGCCTCGGGGCTGTCGAACTTCATGCGCATCACGGCCGGAGCGATCGGCACCTCCGTCTCGACCACGCTGTGGGAGCGGCGCGCCACGCTGCACCATGCGCAGCTCACCGAAGGGCTGCAGCAGGGCGGCGTCGCGGTCACCCAGACGCTGCAGGGGCTGCAGGCCGGCGGACTCACCGCCGAGCAGGCGCTCGCGCAGGTGGAGCGGCTGGTGAACCAGCAGGCCTTCATGCTGGCGGCCAACGACATCTTCTATGCGTCGGCCGTGCTGTTCCTGCTGCTGATCCCGCTCGTGTGGCTGTCCCACCCGGTGCGCGCGAGCGCGGGCAGCGCCGATGCGGCCGCAGGCGCGCATTGACGGGGGAACACCCCCCTGAGCGGCTGCGCCGCTCGGTGCTGCCGCCAGAGTCGGCTGCCCTTCGTGCACGTCCAAGCCTGCGCAGGCAGGCTTGGAGCCGCGGCACTCAGCCCCCGCTCTCGCCATGCTGCGCATGGCGGGCAGGGCGGAGTGAGGACCGCGGCTCCATGCCCGCCTGCGCGGGCATGGACGGGACGAACGCCCCTCGGCTCTGGCGAGGGGCTGGACGCCGGTGGCCCGGCAGAGCCGGTTCCACGGCGTCTGCTGGCTTGGCCTGCTCCGCGGCCTTCTGACGGGTGACGCTGCGCCGGTTTCAAAGGCCCGAGGGCGGGCCTCTGAAGCGCCCTTCGACGGCAGCTCAGCCCAGATGCTTCGCGAAGAACGCCAGCGTGCGTTCGCGTGCCAGGTCCGCCGAGGGCGCGTCGTAGGAGCCGCGCTGGTCGCAGTTGAAGCCGTGGTCGGCTTCGTAGATGTGGGCCTCCACCTCCGGATGCGCCTTGCGGAAGGCCTCCACGCCGTCGAGCGGGATGTAGTGGTCGCGCTTTCCGAAGTGCGCGATCACGGGGCAGCGGGGCGTGCGGGCCACTTCCTGTTCGCCCGTGATGCCGCCGCCGTAGTAGACCGCGGCCGCCGACAGGCCCTGCAGCTCGCAGGCCGCCCGCCAGGACAGCAGGCCGCCCCAGCAGTAGCCCACGATGCCGACCTTGCCGCCGCTCTGCTGCGCCGCATGGTCGATGGCCGCCTGGATGTCGGGCAGCACGCCGGCGCCCGGCAGCGCCTCGACCTGCTGCTTGAGGCCGAAGCCCTCCTTCATGTCGTCGTCGCCGTAGCCCAGTTCAACGTCCGGCTGCACGCGCGCGAAGGTGGCGGGCGCCACCGCCAGGTAGCCGGCCGCCGCATAGCGGTCGGCCACGGCGCGGATGTGCGAATTCACGCCGAAGATTTCCTGCAGCACCACCACGGCGCCGCGCGCCGGGCCTTCGGGCTTCGCCACCCAGGCGGGTACCTTGAAACCGTCGGCCGAGGCCAGATCCACGAAACTGCCCATGTCGTCACTCCTTCGATGTTGACTGTGTGAGCGCCCCCCGCACGGGGAGCGGCGAAAAGAACCGATCGCAGCGCACGCCCGCCCGGGGCCGGCGGTGCTGTAATCGCGCCACGGCATTCTTGCAGGAGACGCTCCCATGGACAAAAAAGTGGTTTTGGTGACGGGCGGCAGCCGCGGCATCGGCGCGGCCACCGCCCGGCTGGCGGCCCGGCGCGGCTGGGCCGTGGCCGTGAACTACGCCCGCGACGCGGCCGCGGCGGCGCGCGTGGTGGACGGCATCCTCTCGGAGGGCGGAGAGGCCGTCGCGCTGCAGGGGGACGTGGCCGACGAAGCGCAGGTCGTGGCCCTCTTCGCGGCGGTGGATGCGCAGCTGGGCCGGCTTTCGGCCCTGGTGAACAACGCCGGCGTGGTGGACGTGCCCTCGCGCGTGGCGGAGATGGGCGGCGAGCGGCTGCGGCGCATGTTCGGCATCAACGTGCTGGGCAGCTTCTTCTGCGCCCGCGAGGCCGTGCGGCGCATGAGCACCCGCGAAGGCGGCAGCGGCGGGAGCATCGTCAATGTCTCCAGCGCCGCGGCCCGCCTGGGCGCGGCCCACCAGTACGTGGACTATGCGGCCGCCAAGGGGGCGATCGACGCGATGACGGTGGGCCTCGCGCGCGAAGTGGCGGCCGAGGGCATCCGCGTGAATGCGGTGCGGCCCGGCCTGATCGACACGGAGATCCACGCCAGCGGCGGGCTGCCCGACCGCGTGCGCGACCTCGCCCACCAGGTGCCCATGGGCCGCGGCGGCACGGCCGAGGAGGTGGCCGAATCCATCGTCTGGCTGATGTCGGACGCCGCGAGCTACACCACCATGAGCCTGCTGGAAGTCTCCGGCGGCCGCTGACACGGAAAGCCCCCATGGACCTCAAGCCGCTCATCACCCTGCTGGCCATCGTGAACCCGCTGGCCATCGTCCCCTTCTTCATCCACTACACCGACGGGTTCTCGCCGCGCCAGCGGCGGCGCACCATCCAGGTGGCGGCCTTCAGCGCGTTCTGCGTCATCGCGGCCTGCGCGCTGCTGGGCCTGCAGATCCTGGCGTTCTTCAACATCTCGCTGCAGAGCTTCCAGGTGGGCGGCGGCATGCTGCTGCTCATCAGCGCGATGAACATGCTCAACGCCCAGCCCGCCGAGGCCAAGCCCCACACCCACGAACTGGAGGAAGGCGCCGAGAAGGCCGCCCAGGGCGACAGCATCGCCGTGGTGCCGCTCACCATCCCGCTGCTCACCGGGCCGGCGAGCATGTCCACCGTGGTGATCTACGCCGACCGGGCGCAGACCGTCTGGCAGCACCTCGCGCTGGTGGGCTATGGCGTGGTGATCGCGCTGGCCACGGCGGTGTGCTTCGCGCTCGCCGACCCGATCGCGCGCGTGCTGGGCAAGACCGGCATCAACGTGATGACGCGGCTCATGGGGCTGATCCTCGCCGCGCTCGCGGTGGAGGTGATGGCCGACGGGCTGGGCAAGCTGTTCCCCGTGCTGGTGGCGCGCTGACCATGGCCGCCCGCCTGCTGCTCGTGGAGGACGACCCGGCGATCGCGCGCACGGTGGCCTACGCGCTGGAGCGCGACGGTTTGGCGGTGAGCCACAGCCTGCTGCTGAGCGATGCCCGCAGCCTGCTGCGCTCCCACCGCTTCGACCTGCTGGTGCTGGACGTGGGCCTGCCCGACGGCAGCGGCCTGGATCTGCTGCGGGAGCTGCGGCAGCAGGGCCACGGCCTGCCGGTGCTCATGCTGAGCGCGCACGGGGAGGAGATCGACCGCGTGCTGGGGCTGGAACTCGGCGCCGACGACTACCTGCCCAAACCCTTCAGCCCTCGCGAGCTGGCGGCGCGCGCCAAGGCGCTGCTGCGCCGCGCCGCCGGGCCCGCGGCCGTGCCGGCTCCGGCGGGTTCGCCATCGGCCGGCAGCGCCTTCCACGACGACCTGGCCGGCCAGCGAGTGCACCTGCACGGCCGGCCGCTGGAGCTCACGCGGCGCGAATACCGGCTGCTGTCGGTCCTGCTCGCCGGCGCGGGCCGCATCCACACGCGCGACGCCTTGCTGGCCGCCGCCTGGGGCAGCGACAGCGAGAGCACCGACCGCACCGTGGACACCCACGTCAAGACCCTGCGGGCCAAGCTGCGCGAGGCCGATCCGGCGCGTGATTACATCCGCACGCACCGCGGCATGGGCTATTCCCTGGAGGTATGAAGCCCGCCCTGAGGCGCTTCGCGCCATCCCCCCGAGGGCGGACGCCGCCGGTGGCCCGGCAAAGCCGGTTCCACGGCGTCCGCTGGCATTGCCTGCTCCGCGGCCTTCTGACGGTGTGGGCCGGAGAGCGGCCGGGTATCTGCTGGCGGGCATTACCCGCCTGGAGTGCCCCGCTGGCACGGAAAGGAGGTTAGAACCCATGCGCCTCGGACTGCGGCTGCTGTTCGCGTTCTTCCTCATCAACGGCATCGCGGCGTTCTTCGTGCTGCGGGTGTTCACGGCCGAGATCAAGCCCAGCGTGCGGGAGGTGATGGAGGACATGATGGTGGACACCGCCAACCTGCTGGCGGAGCTGGCGAGCGACGACCTCGCGAGTGGGCGCCTGGCGGCCGGCGCGGAGGACAGCGATTTCGCCCGCCACGTGCGCCGCTACGCGGCCCGGCCGGTCGATGCGTCCATCTGGGGGCTGTCGAAGCAGACGCTGGACTTCCGCATCTACGTGACCGATGCCCGCGGGCGCGTGCTCTTCGACACCGAGCGGCGCTCCGTGGGCGACGATTACTCGCAGTGGCGCGACGTGGCCCGCACGCTGCGCGGCGAATACGGCGCCCGCGCCACGCGCGACGTGCAGACGGACGACACCAGCGGCGTGATGTACGTGGCCGCGCCCATCTGGATCGACGGCGCTGGCGGCGAGCGGCGCATCGGCGGAGTGCTCACGGTGGCCAAGCCGACGCGGACCGTGCAGCGCTTCATCGACCGCGCCGAACGCAAGGTGCTGCAGGGCGGGCTGCTGCTGCTCGCGCTGTCGGCCGCCGTGGGCGTGGCCGTCACCGTCTGGACGGTGTGGCACGTGCGCCGCCTGCGCGACTATGCCCGCAGCGTGCAGGCACCGGGCGAGGGCGCGGGCCCGCCGCCCCCGGTGCCGCGCGTGCCGGGGGAACTGGGCGACCTCGCGCGCGCCATGGACCGCATGCGCGAGCGGCTCGCAGGCCGAGACTACATCGAGGGCTACGTGCGCGCCCTCACCCATGAACTCAAGAGCCCCGTGGCGGCCATCCGCGGCGCGGGCGAGCTGCTGCAGGACGACCTGCCCGCGGACGACCGCCGGCAGTTCGCGGCCCAGGTGGTGGAGCAGAGCGAGCGGCTGCAGCGCCTCGTCGACCGGCTGCTGGAGCTAAGCAAGCTGGAGCAGCGCCAGCATGCCGAGGCCGGCGCCGCGCCCGTGGCCCTGCGCGCCTGCGCCGAGGCTGCCCTGCGCCAGTGCGCCGCGCGCGCCCGCCAGCGCGGCGTGCGGCTGCAGCTGGAGGGCGAAGGCGGCAGCGGCCCGTGGGAGGCCGAACTCATCACCCTGGCACTGGGCAACCTCGTCGACAACGCGATCGACTTCTCGCCTGCGGGCGGCACGGTGCGCGTGGTGCTGGACGGAGCCACCGCCACCGTGCAGGACGAAGGGCCGGGCGTGCCGGACTACGCCCTGCCGCGGCTGGGCGAGCGCTTCTTCACCACCGCGCGGCCGGACGGCACGCGCAGCGGCTCGGGCCTGGGGCTGGCGATCGTGAAGCGGGTGATGGCACTGCACGGGGGCCGGCTCGACGTGGCCCGCACCGCACAGGGGCTGCGGGCGACGCTGGTGCTGGGCGGCTGACGGCCCCAAACGGACGCACCCAGCCCTCCAGCCCGCGGGCCCGTGGAAGCCGCGTGGCGGCGCCGCGCTACTTCACGCCCGCCTCACACACCTCATTTCCCCCTCACACCCGGAACCCAGACTGCCCCTCCATCACCACTTGCCGGAGGAGCTTCCCTTGAAACGTCCCTTTCTCGCCAAAGCCGCCGCGCTGTTCGCGGTCACCCTGCTGCTGCTGTTCGGGCTGGGCATGGTCGAAGACACCGTGCGCGACCGGCAGCACTACCGCAGCGAAGCCACCCGCAGCGTGGCCCAGAGCCTGGCCGGGCCGCAGACGCTGCTCGGGCCGATGCTGCACAGCGCCTGCGTGGAAACCTGGGACGTCGTGACCGGCAAGGGCGAGGAGCGCCGCACGACCGAGCAGCGGCGCGAGTTCCTGCTCACCGCCATGCCCGAATCGCTGCAGGTGCGCTCGGGCGCCGCGATGCAGCAGCTGGCGCGCGGCCTGCACCAGGTCAACGCCTATACCCTCCAGGCGCACGTCACCGCGCGCTGGGCCACCCTCGCGGACCTGCGGCCGCACGCCACCGTGGAGGGGTCGCGCATGCAGTGCGGCGCGCCCATCCTCATGCTGGCCGTGGGCGATGCCCGCGGCATCCGCGCCGCCCGTGTGGAGATCGACGGGCAGCCGCTGGCACTCAAGCCCGGCACCTTCCACCCCACCTACACGCGCGGACTGCACACGCCGCTGCCGGAGTCGCTGCGCGGGCGCGGCGAGCCCCTGAGTGCCTCGGTGGATCTCGAACTGGTGGGGACCGAGCGGCTCTCGGTCGTGCCCCTGGGCGGCACGACCGACGTGCAGTTGCAGAGCAGCTGGCCGCACCCGTCGTTCGGGGGCCGTTTCCTGCCGTCGGAGCGCACGGTCGGCGACGACGGGTTCACGGCGCGCTGGCACCTCTCCGCGCTGGCCACCACCGCGCAGCAGGACGTGGCGGCCAGCCGGCGGCTCTGCGACATCGGGGGCGATGCGGCGCCCTACGAGCCGCCGGGCACGGCCGAGGCGGGCTGCGCCGACGCGTTCGGCGTGTCGTTCATCGATCCGGTCAACCCGTATTCGCTCTCCGACCGCGCCACGAAGTACGGCGTGCTGTTCATCGCGCTCACCTTCGTGGCCGTGGGCCTGTTCGAGCTGCTGCAGCGGCTGCGGGTGCACCCGGTGCAGTACCTGCTGGTGGGCAGCGCCCTGTGCAGTTTCTTCCTGCTGCTGGTGAGCCTGTCCGAGCACCTGCCGTTCGGCACGGCCTACGCGGCGGCGGCCGGCGCATGCGTGCTGCTGCTGGCCTACTACGCCTGCCACATGCTGCGCAGCGTGCGGCGCGGCCTGCCGTTCGGCGCGGGCATCGCCCTGCTCTACGGCCTGCTCTACCTGCTGCTGCAGCTCGAGCAGACGGCGCTGGTGGTGGGATCTCTGGCGCTGTTCGCGGTGCTGGCGTTCGTGATGGTGGCCACCCGCAGGCTGGACTGGTATGCGCTGTCTTCCGGGGGGCGGGCGCTGCCCTCTGCCCCGCGGACGGAGGCAGGCCGATGACCGGGAACACCGCCTCCACCCCCTCCATCGCGGCATCCGCCGTACCACACGGCACCGCAGCCTGGTCGGGCTATCTCTCGGCATGGCAGATGCCCGGAGCGGCCATGGCACCTTCGCCTCTCGGCCCGGAGGAGACTGCCCGGCTCGAACGCTACCGCGACCGTTTGCTGGCGGCGTGGGAAGCCCGCGACCAGGACGCCCTGCGCACCGCGAAGCAGGCCGTGCTCCGGACGGTCTGCATGCGCCCGATGCGCAGCCCGGTCTTCACGCAGGCCCTCCGCGTCCTGTCGTGGCGCATGGCGGCGCTGCGCCTGGGACGGTCGCGCGTGTGAGCGTGGCAACGCTGCTGCGCGGTATCCGCCCTGCGGCCTGCCGCCTGGATGACCGACTCAGGCCGCGGCAGCGACCCGGCTCTCGGCTTCCGCCCCGGCCGGATCGCTGGAGCATGCGCCGCCGCAGCCGTGGATGGGCTCGGCCGGCAGCGCGTCCGGCGCATGCACGGTGCCGCTGGCAGGGTCGTAGCCCACGCGGCGCAGGTGCAGGGCCAGCGCGGCATCCATGGTCTGGGTGTGCTGCGGGAACCAGACCGCCAGTTCGCTGGCCATGTGGCGCAGCACGGCGGGCTCGCCGGCTTCGGCGCGGGCCGTGCCCTCGCCCATGACCTGCAGCACCACCTTGTGCTGCAGGCTGTGGCAGTTGCCGGAGGCGAAGCGGGTGGCGGCCATCCAGGCGTCTTCGCGCGCGAAATGCCCGGTGGTGTGCGCCACGAGCGCGCGCCACGCGGGCAGCAGGGCCCCGTCGTCCGCCTCCTGGACGGCGGCCAGCAGCGCGACGAATTCCTCGTGCGTTTCATCCATGAGGGGCAGGTCGAGGGCCAGGCCCTCCGACCATTGCAATGCGGCCATGCGTCTCTCCAATCCTTGGGGCTTCGGGTGAGCGATGCAGCTTAGGCGCTGCCACCCGGCGGGGATTTGACGCAGGTCAGCCTTCTCCCGCGGCGGCAGCCAGGCGGTGGCGAAGGCCGGGCGTGCAGCGAATCCGCACACGCAAAAAAAGAGGCCGGAGCCTCCCTGGTGGAAGGATCCGGCCCACAGAGGACCATGGCGTGGCGTGCCATGGTTCCCACCAGTGTGGCTTACTGGTTGTACATGCGCTTGGCGTCGGCGACGCACTTGTCCTTGGCATCGCCGCTCATCGTGTCGCAGCGCTCCTTGGCGGCCTTGTAGTCGGCTTCGCGCTTCTCTTCGGCGGCGTCCTTCTTGGCTTCCGCCACATTGGCGTTCTTCTCTGCCATCGAGTCGGCGGGCTTGGCCTGGGTGCGTGCCACCTTGGCGTCTTCCTTGGCCTTCACGTGGGCTGCCTTGGCATCCTTCTGGCACACGTTCTTGGCGTCGCCCTGCAGGTCGTCGCACTTTTCCTTGGCGACGTCGTAGGCGGCGTCGGCGCGGGCTTCGGCGACCTTGTAGGTGTTCTTGTCGCTGGGCTTGTACTGCGCCTGCAGTTCGGCCTTGGCGATCTTCTCGTTGCCCTTGGCTTCCTTCTGGCAGACGTCCTTGGCATTGCCGGTCATGCCGTCGCACTTGGCCTTGGCGGCCTTGTAGTCGGCGGAGATGCGGTCGCCCGCGGCCTTGTGTTCTTCCTTGGTCATGGCCATGCCGGACGTGGCGATCAGACCGGCGACGGCCAGGGCGAACAGATTGCGTGCGTGTTTCATTGTTTTCTCCTCAAGTCAGTGAAGGGGGGTTGGTTTTTTCGAAGGCTTCCGGAGCGTTGGCTCCGGCGGCCGATGTGTTGTGAGGGGGAGAGTTTGGACAGCCGGGATCACTTGTCGAAGCGGAAATCCGGATGGCGGTCCTGCCAGTCCTTGAGTTCCTTCTCGGCAGCGTCGCGGGCCAGGCCCTGGCGTTCCTGCAGCTTGCCCAGGAACTGGTCGCGCTTGCCGGCCACGACGTCCAGGTCGTCGTCGGTCAGCTTGCCCCATTGCTCCTTGATCTTGCCGGTGAATTGCTTCCAGTTGCCCTTGATGGTGTCTTCGTTCATGGACGATCCTCTCTTGGTACCTCGCTGCCCCATCCACTCCGGTGGGGTGGAACCCTGCGGGCTGCGATGGAAGAGACTGTAAGAGTCGCCCAGTCACCGTCGCGTAGGTACGCCGGATATGGCCGCGTCAGCCCAGGACTACTGGCGACGTGGGCACCCAGCCATAAAAAAAGGGCATGCGAGCATGCCCTTCGTCTTCGATGGCGCAGCGGCGCCTGGAGGCATCAGTGCGACAGGTGGAGCCCGCACTCGCGGTTGTCCTCGCCCTTGGTGGGATCGACGTAGTCGAAGTTGTTCGGCAGTCCATGCGCCTTGCAGTACTCGTGCAGGTCCTTGGAACTCCAATGCAGCAGAGGCGCGACCTTGATGAGGCCGTCGGGGTTGACGCTCACGGGATCCATCTGCGCGCGCACGGCGGTGTCGGTGGCGCGCAGCGCCGTGAACCAGACCTTGGGCGCCGTCTCGCGCAGGGCGCGCGCGAAGGGTTCGAGCTTGACCTCTTCCGTGAACGCGGCGTGGCGCGGATCGTCCAGCGCGGGCGTGGGACCTTCCACGGCTTCGCGGTGGGCGCGCGAGCGCCTGGGCAGGTAGATGCGCAGGTCGAGGTTCAGCAGGCGCGCCACCTCGTCGGCATAGCGGTAGGTGGCCTCGGTGTTGTAGCCGTTGTCCATCCACACCACCGGGATGTCCGGCCGGGCCTGCGTGCACATGTGCAGGATCACGGCCTCGAACGGCCGGAAATTGGTGGTGACGATGGCGGGCTGGCCCAGGCCGATGGCCCAGTCCACGAGGCCCTGCGCGTTGCGGCCGAGTTCGGCGTTGATCTGTGCGAGGTCGATGCTGCTCATGGGAATGCGTGGCTCCGGTGACCCGCCGGGAAGGAGATGGAGGACCGGCGGCAGGGTGGGGATTGTGCCGCGCGCCCGGCCGTGGACGCCGGACCCGGCCGGACGCCCCCGCTGCGCGCAGGGGCCTTCCGCCTTCCCGCAACAAACATGTCCATATGTCACTGTCGAGTCACACAACATGGTTACAAATTGCCAGCCTCCGGGGCCGCCGTGCGCCGGAGCACGCCCACAACGCTCTACAACATCCGCGTCCCATGTCCATTTCCCCGCTCCGCGCACGCCAACCCGTGCGCCATCCCGTGGCAGTCGCCTCCTCCCTGCTGGTCCTTCTCCTGAGCGCCTGCGGCGGCTCCGGAGGTACGTCCGACAACTTCGAGAAGGGACGCTGGACCACTGGCGACCTGCACACGCACACCGTCCAATCCGACGACTCGCGCACCACCCAGACCCTGGACTTCCTGCTGGGCAAGGCCTTCACCACCTATGGGCTGGACTGGATGGCGGTCACCAACCACCTGCGCTCGTCCAAGTACGACGATGCGGCGAACCTGCTGCCCGCGCCCCGGGCCTTCGCCTACGGCATGGAGGCGTACGAGATGCCGCGCATCAAGGCGCTGCAGGATGCCGGCAGCTACAAGGGCAAGCTGATCTACTCCGCCTTCGAATGGGACATGCCCACGCACGACCACATCGGCGTCGGCATCTTCCAGGGGGCCAGCGGCAGCTGGAAGACCTCCCCGAGCGCCGCCAAGGAGTTCCAGTACCTGTTCACGACGGGCGCCGAAACGCTCTTCGATCCGGCGGACGTGGCCCGCTGGAAGACCCAGTACCCGCAGCGCTACAACCAGACGGGCGAAGACGCCCTCAAGGCCATCGCCTGGCTCAAGGACAAGTACCCCGACACCAGCTACGCGCTCATCAACCATCCCTCGCGCAACCCGGGCAAGTACACGATCGCCGACTTCCGCCAGATGAACGATCTGGCGCCCCGGATCGTGTTCGCCATCGAGGGCATGGTGGGCAACCAGCTCGAACCCGACCGCGGCGGCTACACCTCCGCCTATGTCGATGCCAACCGGCCCAACCGCACCTACGGCGGAACGGACTACGTCGTGGCGCAGGTGGGCGGCGTGTGGGACGCGCTGCTGGGCGAGGGCCGCCGCATCTGGAACATCGCCGACTCCGATTCGCACTTCGAGATCGACTCGAACAACAACAGCAGCGGCTACTACCCCGGCGAATACGCCAAGAACTACGTCTGGCAGGCCGCCAAGGCGGACGGCCACATCGGCGGGCTGGTCGACAGCCTGCGCGCGGGCCGCAGCTTCGGGGTGTTCGGCGACCTGATCAACGCCCTGGACTTCCAGGTGTCCGGCGCGGCCGGCAGGGCGACCATGGGCCAGGAGATCCAGGCAGCCTCCGGCGAACGCGTGACGGTGCGCATCCGCTTCAAGAGCCCGCCGGTCAACAACTACCAGCGCCCGGTGGCGAGCGGCAACCTGGGGAACATGACGCCCAAGGTGGACCACGTGGACCTCATCGTGGGGGACGTGGGCGCCAAGGCGCTTCCCGGCACCGACGCCTACCGGCAAGCCACCAACCCGAGCACCCGCGTGGTCCGCCGCTTCACGGCCGCGGACTGGACCACCGACGAGGAAGGCTACAACGTGGTGGAGTTCCCGATGACGGTCACGAAGAACCAGTACCTGCGGCTGCGCGGCACCAACCTGGGCGAGAACGTGGCCGGGCTGACGTCCGGGGGCGAGCCGCTGCCGGACCAGCCGGTCACCACGACCGATCCCGCCAGCCGCCACGACCAGATCAACGACCGCAACTACGGCAGCCTCTGGTTCTATTCGAACCCGGTCTTCGTGTCGCTGCGCTGATCGCGCCACACCTCGCCGCCCGCCTGGGTGAAGTCGGCCAGCGAGGCGCGCAACCGTAGCACGCCGGTGCGTCCCGCGGCGCCGCTCAACGGCGGTGGCGCGCTGACCGGCAGCACGCTGAACCGCTACCTGACGCGCGCCGCTACGTGCAGGACCAGATCACTTTCACGCCGCTGCTTGCGGGGGAGCCCTGCACCATCGCACAGCCCCTGTCCAGGGGCTCTGCGGGAATGTCCTGCATGCCGAAATGCAAGGGTCAGCGGGAACCGAAAAACACGGCAGTTGCGGCACAGTGCGGGGCGCAATGTCGCTTGCCTACTGGTTCCGGGAGGAACCTGCGGAGCCCATCGAGAATGGGAGAATTCAATACGGACCGGGAAAGGGGTTGCCCAAGCTGGTTTTCAAAGGGTTGGACAATTCACAGAAACTTGTCGAGAAGATAGCCACCGTCGATCCGGTGCGCAAGAAGATCATCCTGATCCAGCCTAGAGAGAAAGCCCTTTATGTCTCAGGCTTGCGAGAACCAGGGGTACCGGGATACCTGTATCTGTTCGCCCATGCGAATGCAACCCGCCTGCAGGGAGTGCTAGATCTTGGAGAAATCGTCAAGCTATTTCGCTTCAGCGGGATCTGGCACAAACAGCCGATCTTGCTAGATGCCTGCAATGCCGGCGCAATGGTAGACGGCGTCGCCAGCGTGTTGGCGAGGTCCTTGCAAACCCACGTGACGGCGCCTACTACGACCACATGGAATCATCCTTTAGGTGGCTCTGCCATCGGTCAAGGAGCCTTCGACAAGCTTCCAGGCATATTGGAGAGGCTGTCCATTCCAAACTTCCTGCGCCCGGGACAGTGGCGAACCTGGGGGCCGGACGGTGAGCCCATCGCCATTACACGCACATCCCCGCGCGATGGTGGTGAACCCGTCAGAGGACCATTGGCAAACGAGCTGCTGAGAAAGCGATGATTTTGCGCTGTTGGAAACGGATGGGCTGCGGCCTGCGACTACTTTTGCTTTTCTCGGCCCTGATCGGCAGCTACACCGCATGGTGGTGGATCGACAGCGCTCGCACCTGCGAAACCCAGGACGAATACAACCTTCGCGGCATCTGCCTCCTGCGCATCCAGGAGCGGGCCGAGCAGGGCGACAACGCCGCACAGTGGGGCTACGGCGCCTACCTCGAAACGGAAGGCAGGGAATCGGAAGCACGCCAATGGCAATTACGCGCCATGCATGGGGCACAGGTGGGGCTGGCCCTTCGCAGCGAGATGAAGGTCTTCTGCGACCGCATTCCGGGCTTCGAGGCGCGCACGGTGGAGGCCATCATGCTGCGCGTGGCGCCGACCAGCCCCGACGCCCATCTTCGTTTGCTGCAACTCTACATCCATCCCGGCTGCGGTGCCTTCGACCTCGATAAGGCCAGTGCGCAGATTCCCCTGCTGACGCAATGCGCGCATCTGACGCTCGAAGACTACCTGGAGCGTGCTGCAAGTGCCAACTACCACATCCCGGCGGACACCCGAACGGCCATCCGCGCCAACCTGGCGCTCTGCGAACAGGAACTGGCGGGGCATGCACCACCGGACACCACCGTGCAGGAATTCATGCCTGTCCGCCGCAAGGACGTGGAAGCACTGCGGCGCCGCCTCGAGGCGGCGTCGCGCTGATTCACCGCCCCATCCGCTCCACCCACTGCGCCACGTCCTGCGCCGCCTGGGCCGCTGCCTCGGCCATGGCGAGCGTGCCGCCGCGCGCGTCGGCCGTGGGGGCCGGCCGCTGGACGACGAAGACGCGCTGGGCCATGAGCTTTTCGCCCGCCTGGGTGGAGTCGGCCAGCGAGGCGCGCAAGCGCAGCACGCCGGTGCTGGCCTTGGGCGACTGGAAGACCTGGCTGAACTCCTCGATTTCCACGCGCAGCACCACGGGCGGCTTGCCGGTGTCGACGAGCTGCGATGCGCCCTCGTCGCCCATGAGCACGGCGCGGCGCAGTCCGAGCTGGTCGCGCAGGGCCTGCTGCACGAGTTGCGCGGGAGGCTGGCTCCAGCGCGCCTGGCCGTAGGGACGCAGGTGGCGCGGATCGTCGTAGGCCAGGCGGTAGAGCACGGCGGTGCTGCCTTCGACCGGCCCGGCGACGGCCACCTCCGGCAATGCGATGGGCGGCAGCGGCGCACCGCGCTCGGCGGACGATGGCGATGGCGACTGCGCCAGGAGGCCGGGACCGAAGTCGTAGACGTCGGCCCGGACGGGTGGTGCCGGCAGCGCCGAGCAGCCCGCCATCAACGCGGCGGTCGCGAAGGTTGCGGCGGCGGCACAGAGGCCGCGGGCGCGGGGGGTGGCTGCGTGGTGTGCCATGTCTTTCCTCGTCATGTCCAGGGATGCGGAAAAAGGTCCTGCGGATGCGTGCGCGTGGCGGCGGGAAGGCCGCGGATTCACGGTGCCGACGCGGCCGCCGGCGCTTCGAATCCGGGCTCGCCCGGGCCGCCCGCGGCGCGGCCGGGGCCGTAGATGAGCGATTGCGGGTTGTCGCTGAGGTTGCTGGCCGCGCGGCCCAGGCGGCGCACGGCGCGCGAGGTTTCGTCCGCCGCATGGTTCAGGCGCGGCAGGGTCACGCGGCCGAAGCGGTCGGCGGCCAGCGACAGCGATTCCGAGCTGTCGGCGATCTTGTCGATCGGCCCGCCCTCGACGCTGAGCTTGCGCACGGCGATCTTGACCTCGTTGGCGGCGTCGCCGGCGTTGGTGCCGGCCTGCCGCAGGGCCTTGAGCGTTTCGCGCGCGTCGCTCGCCACCGCCGGCACGGCGGCCAGGGCGGGATCGAGGCGCTGCTCCACGGTGGCGTCGAGCCGCTTCATGAGCGTGTTGGCGCTGCCGGCGGCCTGTGCGAGGTTGTCCAGCGCCAGGCTGACGCGCTTCTGGTTCTCGTCGCCCAGCAGGTCGTTGATGCGGTCGGTGGCCTGCTGCACCTGCGCGAGGATGGCGGGGCCCTGCTCCGCGAGCTGGCTGAACGGCGAACTCTTGAGCGGCAGGCGCGGCAGGCCGCTGGAGCCGCGGGGCACCTCCGGCTGCGGGGCCGTGCCGTCGTCGAGCAGCACGTGGGCCAGGCCCGTGACGCCCTGGTAGCCCAGCACGGCGAAGGTGGCGGGGGTGACGGGCGCCTGCTCGTTCACGGCGATGCGGATCAGGACGTTGCCGGGCACGTCGGGATCGAAGCCGATGCGCGTGACCTTGCCCACGGCGACGCCCTTGTAGCGCACGGCCGCCTGCGGCTGCAGGCCGCCGACGCTCTCGCGCGTGGAGAGTTCGTAGAGCTGGTAGCTCGCCCGGTCGCGCGTGAGCCACAGGCCCAGGCCGGCGAGCAGCGCCGCCACCACCACCACGAAGATGCCCGCGGCGAGGGCATGGGACTTGTTTTCCATCAGGCCTCCTGTCCCGGGGCGGCGGCGGCCGGCGGCGCGGACGGCGCCGAGGGCGCGGGCGCCATCGCGCGGCGGCCGCGCTCCCCGAGGAAAAATTGTTGAATGAACGGATGCTCGAAGCGCGTCACTTCCTGCGGCGGGCCGCTGGTGATGACACGTTTTTCGGCGAGGACGGCGACGCGCGTGCTGAGCGCGAAGAGGGTGTCCAGATCGTGCGTGACCATCACCACGGTGAGGCCCAGCGCCGCATGGAGTTCGCGCAGCAGCTCGCAGAATTCGTCGGAGCTGTTCGGGTCGAGGCCCGCGGTGGGCTCGTCGAGCAGCAGCAGCGGCGGGTCCATGATGAGCGCGCGCGCGAGCGCCACGCGCTTGATCATGCCCCCGGAGAGGTCCGAGGGGCTGCGCGTGGCGTGCTCGGGCTTCAGGCCGACCATGCGCAGCTTGACCATGGCGGCATCGGCGATGAGGTCCTTGGGCAGGGTGCCCTGCTCGCGCAGCGCGAAGGCCACGTTGTCGAGCACGCTGAAGGCCGAGAACAGCGCGCCGTGCTGGAACAGCATGCCCACGCGGCTCGCGGCGCCCGCGCGGCCCATTTCGGCGGCGGGGCGGCCCAGCACGGTGACGCTGCCCTTGGCGGGGTGGGTGAGCCCCAGCATCTGGCGCAGCAGCACCGTCTTGCCGGTGCCCGATCCGCCCACCAGCGCGAGGATCTCGCCGCGCCGCACGGTGAGGTCGAGGTTCTCGTGCACGGCGAACGCCTCGTCGCCCTTGCCGAACACGGTGGAGAGGCCGCGGATCTCGACCACGGGCGGCGCGTCCTGAGGCGGCGGCTCGGGGGCGGCGGCGGGGCCGGTGGCGATGGCGTCTTCTGCTGCGTCGCGCGTCATGCCTAGATCCCGAGGTTCTTGAACGCGATCGCGAAGAGCGCGTCCACGATGATGACCATGGTGATGGCGTTCACCACCGATGCCGTCGTGCCTTCGCCCAGGCTCTGCGTGTTGGGCTTCACGCGCAGGCCCCAGTGGCAGCCGATGAGCGCGATGCCCACGCCGAACACCACCGACTTGGCCATCGCGAGCCCGAGGTTGGAGAAGCTCACCGCGTTGGGCAGCGCCTGCACGAAGTAGGCGGGCGAGACGTCCATGGCGATGTCGGCCGCGAGCATGCCGCCCGCCAGCGCGCAGAGCGTCGTCCAGACGGCGATGAGCGGCATGGCGATGGCCAGGGCCACGGCGCGCGGCATCACGAGCCGGAAGCCGTGCGGAATGCCCATCACGCGCATCGCGTCGAGCTCCTCGGTCACCCGCATGACGCCGATCTGCGCCGTGATGGCCGAGCCGGAGCGGCCCGCCACCAGGATGGCCGCGAGCATCGGGCCCAGTTCCCGGATCAGCGAGATGCCCAGGATGTTGACGATGAACGATTCGGCGCCGAACTGCCGCAACTGCAGGCTCATGAGGTAGGCCAGCACCACGCCGATCAGGAAGCCCACGATGGCCGTGATCGGCATGGCCGTGGCGCCCATGCGGTAGAGGTGGCCGGAGATGTCGCGCCAGGGCGCGCGGCGCGGCGCCCGCACGACGCTGGCGAGATCGATGACGAGCTGGCCCACCAGCTCCAGCAGGTGCCTGCCGTGGCCGAGCGCGTGCAGCACCTTCACGCCGAGGCGGTCCACCTCCTCGGCGAGGCTCCAGTGCGGATCGGGGAGACGGTCGGTGACGGTGAATTCGGCCACGCGGTCGAGCATGTCGCGCTGCGCGTCGTCGAGCGCGACCCGCTCGGGCCACTGGCGCTGCCAGTGGTTCCAGAGCAGTTGCGCCCCGACGTGGTCCAGCCAGTCCACGCTGCGCAGGTCCCAGCCGAGGCCGGCGTCGGGCGCGTGCTGCGCGAGCTGCGCGGACACCTCGCGCCAGGTGCGCCGCGTGCCCAGGTCCGCGGCGCCCCAGCGCCCGTGCAGAACGGCGACCGGCCCTTCGGGCGTGTCGATGCGTTCGATGCGGGGCGGGCTGTCGCTCATGGACGGAGGCGGGACGGAGGCAGGACGGAAGCGGTGGCGCTGGAAAAGTGGCGAAGGGGCGGGGCGTACGGAAGAGCGCCGCACGAACGGCAACGGGATGTTAGCGGAGCGCGGCCGGGCGGACACGTCAGCGCAGAGCCCGTCCGCATGGCGGAAGCCATACATGAAATTTCCTCAAAACCGCATTGCGCCCTGGCCCTGTCGTTATTTTTTGCTATCGATCGGGGAGCGGCAGGTGTTTCCCTATCGACAGCCGGGCAACGCCGCGCACAATGGGCCGGGCCTGCCGCCCCAGGGCTCGCGTTCCTGCCTTTCTTCCATGAGCGACACCACTTTCGACTTCATCGTCATCGGCGGCGGCACGGCCGGCGCCCTGCTCTGCAACCGCCTGAGCGCCGATCCGCGCCACCGCGTCCTGCTCGTGGAAGCCGGCCGCAAGGACGACTACCACTGGATCCACATTCCCGTCGGCTATCTCTATTGCATCGGCAATCCGCGCACCGACTGGCTCTACCAGACCGAACCCGACGAGGGCCTGAACGGCCGCACGCTGCGCTACCCGCGTGGCAAGACGCTGGGCGGCTGCAGCAGCATCAACGGCATGATCTACATGCGCGGCCAGGCGCGCGACTACGACCAGTGGGCGGCCGCCACGGGCGACGACACCTGGCGCTGGGAGAACGTGCTGCCCGCCTTCCGCCGCCACGAGGACCACTGGCGCCTGGACCGCCCGGATACGGCGAGCGAGGCCTTCCGGCAGCTGCACGGCAGCAAGACTACCGGCGGCAGCGGCGAATGGCGGGTGGAGCGCCAGCGCCTGCGCTGGGACGTGCTGGACGCCTTCGCGCGCGCCGCGCAGGAGGCCGGCATTCCGGCCACGGACGACTTCAACGGCGGCACCAACGAGGGCGTGGGCTATTTCGAGGTCAACCAGAAGAAGGGCTGGCGCTGGAACACCGCCAAGGCCTTCCTGCGGCCCACCTGCTACGGCCGGCCGAATTTCGAGATGTGGACCGGCGCGCAGGCCAGCCGGCTGCTGCTGGAAACGCTGCCGGACGGCTCCAGCCGCTGCACCGGCGTGGAGGTCTGGAACGGCAGCGAAATGGTCACCGCGCACGCCGCCCGCAGCGTGGTGCTGAGCGCGGGGGCCGTCAACTCGCCGCAGTTGCTGCAGCTCTCGGGCATCGGCCCGGGAGCGCTGCTGCAGCAGCACGGCATCCCGGTGGCGCACGAACTGCCCGGCGTGGGTTCCAACCTGCAGGACCACCTGCAGATCCGCGCGGTGTTCAAGGTGAACGGCGTGCCCACGCTCAACACGCTGGCGGGCAACCTGTGGGGCCGTGCGCGCATCGGGCTGGAATACGCCCTCAAGCGCAGCGGCCCGATGAGCATGGCGCCCTCGCAGCTGGGCGCGTTCACGCGCAGCGCCCCCGGCCAGCCGCACCCGAACATCCAGTACCACGTGCAGCCGCTGTCGCTCGACGCCTTCGGCGAGCCGCTGCACACCTTCCCGGCCTTCACCGCCAGCGTCTGCAACCTGAACCCGACCAGCCGGGGCACGGTGCGCATCAAGAGCGCCCGCTTCCAGGACGCGCCGGCCATCGCGCCGCGCTACCTCAGCACGCCCGAGGACCGGCAGGTGGCGTCCGACTCGCTGCGCGTCACGCGCCGCATCGTGGCGCAGCCCGCGCTCGCGCCCTACCGGCCCGAGGAGTGGAAGCCCGGCCCGCAGTACGAGACCGACGAGGACCTGGCCCGGCTCGCGGGCGACATCGCCACCACCATTTTCCATCCCGTGGGCACGACGCGCATGGGGGCCGACGGCGACCCGGGCGCGGTGCTCGACGCGCGTCTGCGGGTGCGCGACGGGCGTGGTGGCACCATCGCGGGGCTGCGCGTGGTCGATGCGGGTGCGATGCCCACCATCACCAGCGGCAATACCAACTCGCCCACGCTGATGATTGCGGAGAAGGCCGCCGAGTGGCTGCGCGCGGAAGCGGCGGCCGCCGCCCTGGGCGGCGGCCGCTGAGCCCTGGGTGGGCCGCATGGCGGCCCCGTTGGCGGCAGGTGCGCCCGGCGGTGGCAGCCGGCCTCCCAACGACGGTGCATACGGCCGACCTGCGGGAAACCCCCAATGCACCAGCGGGGTGCGGCAGTTACATTGCGGTTACTCGATCGCACGCAACGTCGTGCAACGAGGGGACCGAGGAGACAAACTCGAACTCGAAAACACCAATCCAAAGCATCCCCTATAAAAGATGCCTTACTTCGAAGCGCCGGCGATCCCGGCGCTTTTTTTTGCCCGCAATCTCTTCCAGGCCCGGCCGCCGCAGGCATCCGGCATCGCACGCCGCACCGCCGAAGCTCCTGAAACGATAGCAGGTGCGACAATCGGGGGATGGAATGGATCATTGTTTCGCTGGCCTCGCTGCTGGCCGGCTTCGTGGACGCCATCGTGGGCGGCGGCGGGCTCATCCTCGTGCCCGCGCTGTTCGCCACCTTCCCCACCGCGCCGCCGGCCACGATGCTGGGCACCAACAAGAGCGGCTCGATCTGGGGCACCGCCATCGCCACCTGGCAGTACAGCCGCCGCGTGGAGATGCGCTGGCAGTCGCTGCTGCCGGCCGCCGCCGCGGGCTTCGCGGGGGCGTTCGCCGGGGCCTGGACGGTCACGGTGGTGCCGGTGGACTTCCTGCGCCGGCTGCTGCCCTTCATCCTGCTGGCCGTGCTGCTCTACACCCTGGCGCGCAAGGACCTCGGCAAGCACCATGCGCCGCGCTTCGAAGGCGGCATGGAAACCCGCGTCGCCTGCCTGATCGGGCTCACCATCGGGTTCTACGACGGCTTCTTCGGCCCCGGAACGGGCAGCTTCTTCGTGTTCCTGTTCGTGCGGCTGCTGGGCTATGACTTCCTGAACGCATCCGCGTCGGCCAAGCTGCTCAACCTCGCGACCAACGTCGCCGCGCTGATCCTGTTCACGGCCAAGGGCCAGGTGTGGTGGCACTTCGCGCTGCCGCTGGCGGTGGCCAACGTGCTGGGCAGCGTGCTGGGCACGCACATGGCGATGAAGCACGGCACGGGTTTCGTGCGCGGCATCTTCATCTTCGTGGTCGGGGCGCTGATCCTCAAAACGGGCTACGACGGGTTCCTGCGCTGAGGCCGCCGGCGCCCGGCGGCGGCGCGTAAGAAGGCTCAAAGGGCCGCGGCCGGACGCAGCCGCTCCGCCGCGCGCACGATCTCGTCGATGAACACCTTCACCGCGGGGTGATCGCGCTCGCCGCGCCGGAAGGCGACGGAGATCTCCCGGGTGGCGGCCGGCCGCAGGGGCACGGCGCGGGTGCCCGGCAGGGGGCGCAGCAGGCGCAGCCCGGGCACCACGGTCACCGCGCAGCCGGCGCCCACCATGGCGGACACCACCTCGAAGCCCAGCGCGCGCACGTCCATGCGCGGCTCGAAGCCGGCCTCCAGGCAGAGATGGCGCACGAATTCCCCGAAGCTGCTGGAGGCCGCGTCCATGGCCCAGGGCTCGTTCCGCAGGTCCGCCACGCCCAGCCAGGGGCGGCCCGCCAGCGGATGGGACTCCGGCAGCAGCACGTGCAGCGAATCGCGTGCGAGCGCCACGAAGCCGCAGCCGTCCTGCCGCCGGTCGCGGCGCAGCGCGAGGTGGTCGATGAGCGCGATGTCGGCCCGCCAGGAGCCGAGCGCCGCCAGGCCGTCGGCCGGCTCCATCTCCTCCACCGCCAGGCGCAGGCGCGGGTAGGCGGCGCGCAGCGCCTGGATGGTTTCCGGCAGCAGGGCCGACGCGATCGAGGGGAAGGCGGCCACGCGCAGCTCCCCCGCCAGCTCCCGGCGCAGCAGCGCCAGTTCCGACTTGGCCTCGTCCAGCACCGCCATCAGGCGCTCCGCATGCCGCACCAGCGCCTCGCCCCCGGGCGTGAGGCGCACGCCGCGGCCCTGCCGCTCGGTGAGGGCCAGGCCCGCTTCGTCTTCGAGCTGCGCGATCTGCTGCGACACGGCCGAGGGCGTGAGCGCCAGCGCCTCGGCCGCGGCGGCCATGGTGCCGCAGCGGGCCAGTTCGCGCAGCGCGCGCAGGCGGTTCATGTCCATGGGGGGCTTCCGGATCGACGGGAAATCGGTGATTTTTCTAATGTATCCCTTCACGAAAGATCAGTGGACCTGTCGAAACCGGCGTTCTACGCTCGGGTTGTCTTTGCGGGCCGGCTGGCCTGCCCGGCACACCGCCCCTTCCCTTCGCCCACCGCCCACCACCCACCTTCCATGGCCATCAGCGTCTTCGACCTCTTCAAGATCGGCATCGGCCCGTCCAGCTCCCACACGGTGGGGCCGATGCGCGCCGCCCGGCTGTTCACCCACGCCCTGGAGCACCAGGGCCTGCTGGCGGACACGGCACACGTGGAGGCGGAGCTCTACGGTTCGCTGGGCGCCACGGGCAAGGGCCACGGCAGCGATACCGCCGTGCTGCTGGGCCTCTCGGGTCACGAGCCCGACACCGTGGACGTGGACCGCATCGCCGGCTACGTGGCCGACATCCGCGCCGGTGGCCACCTGCGGCTGGCGGGGCACCATCCGGTGGCCTTCGACGAACGGCGCGACCTGCGCTTCTACGCCCTGAAGACCCTGCCCTTCCATGCCAACGGGCTGCGGTTCGCCGCGCATGGCGCCTCGGGAGAGCTGCTGCACGAGGCCACCTACTATTCGGTGGGCGGCGGCTTCGTGGTGAGCGAGGCCGTGGCCGCGGACGGGTCCCGGCACAAAGTGGTGGCGCCCGATCCGTCGGTGCTGCCGCTGCCCTTCGGCGACGCGGCCGACCTGCTGCGCCTCACGGCCACGCACGGCCTGGACATCGCCGGCGTGATGCGTGCCAACGAACGGCACTGGCGCACCGATGCGGAGATCGACGCCGGCCTGCTCGCCATCTGGCGCACCATGCAGGCCTGCGTGGAACGCGGCTGCCGCACCGAGGGCCTGCTGCCCGGCGGCTTCAAGGTGAAGCGGCGCGCGGCGGCGCTCGTGCAGCGGCTGGGCACGTTCGACCCGCGCCCGGAAGACCCGCTGCGCGTGCTCGACTGGGTGAACCTCTGGGCGCTGGCCGTCAACGAGGAGAACGCCGCGGGCGGCCGCGTGGTCACCGCGCCGACCAACGGCGCCGCGGGCATCGTGCCGGCCGTGCTGCACTACTACGTGCGCACGGCGCCCGGGGCGAGCGAGCGCGGCGTGGTGGACTTTCTGCTCACGGCCGGGGCCATCGGCATCCTCTACAAGCAGAACGCCTCCATCAGCGGGGCGGAGGTCGGCTGCCAGGGCGAGGTCGGCGTCGCCTGCTCGATGGCGGCGGGCGCGCTCTGCGCGGCGCTGGGCGGCACGCCGGCCCAGGCGGAGAACGCGGCGGAGATCGGCATGGAGCACCACCTGGGCCTCACCTGCGACCCGGTCGGCGGGCTGGTGCAGATCCCGTGCATCGAGCGCAATGCCATCGCGTCCGTCAAGGCGATCAACGCGGCGCGCATGGCGCTGCACGGCGACGGCACGCACTTCGTGAGCCTGGACCAGGTCATCAAGACCATGCGCGAAACCGGGGCCGACATGCTCACCAAGTACAAGGAAACGGCCCGCGGCGGCCTGGCGGTGAACATCGTGGAGTGCTGACGGGCCATCCGCATTTCCGAGGGGGCATGGCTCCATACCCCTTCTTTATAATGTGTCCGCTCCGTGACGCCCGCCGCCGGGCCGCGGCCCCCACATGTCCGGCTTCGCCACCCGCCAAGCCGGATTTTTTGTACCCTGCCTACCCCACAGGAACCGCTGATGAAGATTCTCAAGACGATGGCCACCGCTGCCGTGGCGCTGTGCGCGGCCTTCTCCGCCCAGGCCCGCCCGATCGACGCCATCCAGAAGGACGGCAAGATCATCATCGCGACGGAGGGGCAGTTCGCGCCCTTCAACTACTTCAACGGCACGCAGCTCACGGGCTTCGAGGTCGACGTGGCCAACCTGGTGGCCAAGAAGATGAACCTGAAGGTGGAGTGGAAGACGCTGGGCTTCGACGCGCTGCTGACCGGCCTCGCGCAGGACCGCTGGGACGTCGCCATCGCCTCGCACGGCGTGACGGAAGAGCGCTCCAAGGCCGTCACCTTCGCCACGCCCCACTACTGCTCGGGCGGCATGATCATCGCCATGGACCCGGCCATCCGCGCGGGCAAGGACCTCGCCGGCAAGGTGGTGGCCGTGCAGACCGGAACGAGCTACCTCGAGAACGTGAAGAAGGTGCCCGGCGTGAAGGACGTGAAGAACTTCCCGACCGACGTGGACGCCCGCAGCGCCCTCACCTCCAAGCGCGTCGATGCCTGGGTGACCGACAAGTTCGTCGCCAAGGAAGTCGCCGCCAAGAACCCCAAGGCCGGCCTGAAGCTCGGCGACATGCTCTTCATCGAGAAGATCGCCCCGGCCGTGGCCAAGGGCAACACCAGCCTGGCCGACGCCTGGAACAAGGCCTTCGCCGAGGTCCTGGCCGACGGCAGCTACGCCGCCGTCTCCAAGAAGTACTTCAACGAAGACGTCCGCTGCGCCCCCTGATCCCTGACCGCCGGCCGGCGTCCTGACGCGGCGCCGCGGCCGGCCTTCCGGACGCTTTCTCCATGCTCACCGCCCTTTGGCCCCGGCACTGGAGCCGCCAGCAGCGCAGCAATGCGACGCTGGTCTCGGCCCTGGTGCTGATGGTGCTGGCCCTCGCCCTGCTGGGCCAGGCCCTCTCCTTCCTCCCCGACCCCATCGGCCCCAACGCCCAGGCTTTCGCCGAAGGCGCGCGCACCACGCTCTGGCTCACGCTCGTGAGCGGCTTCTGCGGCCTGCTGCTCGGCACCGGCGCGGCCCTGGCCCGCACCGCGCGCTGGACGCCGCTGCGCTGGGCGGCCCGCTTCTACATCTGGGTGATCCGCGGCACGCCGCTGCTGGTGCAGATCCTCTTCGTGTACTTCGCGCTGCCGGTGCTCGTGCCGGGGCTGAACCTGCCCGACTTCGCCGCCGCCGTGGTGGCCCTGGGCCTGAACGTCGGCGCCTACAACTCCGAGGCCATCCGCGCGGGCCTGCTGGCCGTGCCGCGCGGGCAGACCGAGGCCGCGCGCGCCCTCGGGCTCTCGCGCACGCACGTCTTCTTCGACGTGGTGTTCCCGCAGGCCTTCAAGATCTCGCTGCCGCCGCTCGTGAGCAACTTCGTGGCGCTGCTCAAGGACTCGTCCCTGGCGTACGCCATCGGCGTGGTGGAGCTGACCAACGTGGGCAACCGCATCCAGTCGGCCACCTTCCAGCCGATCGCCACGCTCTCCACGGTGGCCATCACCTACCTGCTGCTGACGACGCTGGTGACCCAGGTCTCGAACGCCATCGAGCACCGCTTCGACGTGGAGGGCCGCGCCCAATGACGCATCCCCAGGCCACGCCCACCACGGCACCCGCCACGCCCTACATCGTGGCCGAGAACGTCTGCAAGGCGTTCGGCACGCACCAGGTGCTCAAGAACGTTTCCACCGTGTTCAACACGGGCGAGGTCACCGTGATCATCGGCGCCTCCGGCTCGGGCAAGTCCACGCTGCTGCGCGCGATCAACCGGCTGGAGCCGCACGACAGCGGCCGCATCGCCATCGGCGGCGTGGAGGTCACCGACGACCAGCGCACGCTGCAGCAGCAGCGCAGCGAAGTCGGCATGGTGTTCCAGCAGTTCAACCTGTTCGGCCACCTGAGCGTGCTCGACAACGTGACGCTCGCGCCGCGCCGCATCCACCGCACGCCGCGCGCCGAGGCGAACGAGCAGGCGCTGCAGCTGCTGCGCCGCGTGGGCCTGCGCGAGCATGCGCACAAGTACCCGTGGCAGCTCTCGGGCGGCCAGCAGCAGCGCGTGGCGATCGCCCGCGCGCTCGCGATGCGTCCCAAGGTGATGCTGTTCGACGAGCCCACCTCCGCCCTCGATCCGGAAATGGTGCAGGAAGTGCTGGACGTGATGCGCGAGCTCGCACGCGGCGGCATGACCATGATCGTGGTCACGCACGAAATGGGCTTCGCCCGTGAAGTGGCCGACCGCGTGATGTTCTTCGACCAGGGGCGCATCGCGCACGACGCGCCGCCGGCCGAGTTCTTCGCCAACCCCGCCAACGACCGCATCCGCGCGTTCATCGGCCGCATGGGCAGCTGAGGGCGCCGCCGCGGCGGCCCCTGCCTCCTTTCCAACCCATGCGCTCCGAACGCCAAGGCCTGCTGGCCCTCCTCCTGGTCACCGTGGTCTGGGGAACGACCTTCCCCGCGATGAAGATGCTGTCCGCGCACCTGGATGCGCTGCAGATCATCTGGCTGCGCTTCGCGATCGCGCTCGCCGTGCTCAGCCCCCTGTGGCGCGGCATGCGCCGCGCGGAGCGCCGCTGGGGCCTGCTGCTGGGCGCCCTGCTGTTCCTCGCGTTCTGGCTGCAGATCGAGGGGCTGGCGCGCACCAGCAGCAACCGCAATGCCTTCGTCACCGGGCTGAACGTGCTGGTCGTGCCGCTCCTGGCCATGGCCGTGCTGGGCCGCCGCTACGGCTGGACGCTGTGGGCCGCCTGCGGCATGGCGCTCGCTGGCATGGCGCTGATGTTCCACGAGAACGAGCCCTGGAACCTGGGCGATTCGCTGACGCTCGCCAGCACGGTGTTCTACGCCATCTACATCCTCGCGCTGGAGGAGTGCGCGCGCCGCACCGCCGCGGCCCCGCTGCGCGCCACGCGCATGGCGGCCATGCAGGCGCTGGTGATGTGCGCCGCCGCCACGGTGCTGGTGGGCGTGCGCCATGGTGGTTATGCGGGCACGCTGGCGCAGATCGCGGAGCTGCCGGCGGGCGTGTGGGGCGCCGTCGCCTACCTGGGCATGGTGGCCAGCGTGCTGGTGGTGACGCTGCAGGCCTGGGGCCAGCAGCGCGTGGACGCCATGCGCAGCGCCATCGTCTTCGGCCTGGAGCCGGTGTTCGCGGCGCTCACGGCGTGGCTGCTGATCGGCGAGCGCCTGGGCTGGGCCGGCGCGTGCGGTGCGGCGCTCATCGTCGCCGCGCTGATCGCGAGCCAGCTGCAGCCGCCGCGCGCACCGCAGGCCGCGGGCTGACGCACCGCCGCCGGCGCCCGTCAGGGCGCGGGCGGCGCGACCTGCACGTCGGCCGCGCGCCGCGGGGTGCCCATGGGCGCGCCGGCCTGGCCCTTGGCGACGGCCGCGAGGTCCTGCTCGTTGGGGTAGTCGCCCTGCAGCCAGTAGTCGAACACCCGGCGCACGATGGGCGCCGCGGCGGCCGCGCCAAAGCCGGCGTTCTCGACGATCACCGCCACGGCGATGCGCGGGCTCTCGGCCGGCGCGAAGGCGGCGAACAGCGAGTGGTCGCGCTGGTGCTCTTCCAACGCCTTGGCGTTGTATTTCACGTTCTGGCCCAGGCTCACGGCCTGCGCGGTGCCGGTCTTGCCGGCCGCGGTGTACGCCGCCCCGGCGAACACGCGCGTGCCCGTGCCGGCCTTGATCACCGCCGTGAGGCCGTTGCGCACGATCTCCAGGTTCTTCGCCGAATAGCCGAGGTTCTCGCCCGGCGGCTGCTGCACTTCCGTGACCGCGCCGGTGACGGTGTCGCGCAC
Source organism: Acidovorax sp. PRC11 (assembly GCF_031844105.1). NCBI lineage: Bacteria > Pseudomonadati > Pseudomonadota > Betaproteobacteria > Burkholderiales > Comamonadaceae > Acidovorax > Acidovorax sp. PRC11. The sequence goes on from NZ_JAUZUQ010000020.1 coordinate 41,646, forward strand.
GGCCTTCACGAGGTGCGGGCGGTAGCGGATGCCGCCGTTGGCGAGCGTGGCCTCGGCCGAGGCCAGCTGCAGCATGGTGAAGCTGTTGTAGCCCTGCCCGATGCCGAGCGACACGGTCTCGCCCGAATACCAGCGCTTCATCTCCGGGCGCTTGTAGGTGTTGCGCTTCCACTCGGTGCTGGGCAGCACGCCGCGCACTTCGCCGTTGAGGTCGATGCCGGTGATCTGGCCGAAGCCCAGCGGCTTCATGAAGTCGTGGATGGTGTCCACGCCCATGTCCACGGCGAGCGAGTAGAAGTAGGTGTTGCTGGAGAACTGGATGGCGCGCACCATGTCCACGCCGCCCAGGCCGCCTTCGTGGCTGCGGAAGGTGTGGCCGCCGTAGGTGTAGAAGCCCGGATCGTTGTAGACCTGCGTGGGCGAGCGCTTGTTCAGCTGCAGCGCGCCGAGCGCCATGAAGGGCTTGTAGGTGGAGCCGGGCGGGTAGGTGCCGCGCAGCGCGCGGTTGAGCAGCGGCTTGTCGATCGATTCGTTGAGCGCCTGCCAGTTCTCCGAATCGATGCCTTCCACGAACAGGTTCGGATCGAAGGTGGGCTTCGAGACCAGCGCGAGCACCTCGCCGTTGCGCGGGTCGATCGCCACCAGCGCGCCGCGGCGGTCGCCGAACATGTCCTCCACGAGCTTCTGCAGCTTGATGTCGAGCGACAGCATCACCGTGTTGCCCGGCGTGGCCGGATGGCTGGCGAGGCGCCGCACCGCATGGCCGCCGGCGGAGGTCTCCATGCGCTCCACGCCGGTCTGGCCGTGCAGCGTGGTCTCCTGGCTCTGCTCGATGCCGAGCTTGCCGATGTGGTCGGTGCCGCGGTAGTTGGCCGCGTCCTCGGAATCCTCGATGCGTTCCTTCTCGCGCTGGTTGATGCGGCCGATGTAGCCGATCGCATGGCTGCCGACGTCGCCCAGCGGGTAGTTGCGGAAGAGCCGGGCCTTGATGTCCACGCCCGGGAAGCGGTAGCGCTGCGCGGTGAAGCGCGCGACCTCCTGGTCCGACAGGCGCGTGCGGATCGGCAGCGACTCGAAGCTGCGCGACTCCTCCATGAGCCGCTTGAAGCGGCGCCGGTCGCGCGCATGGATCTCCACCACCTTGGAGAGCGCGTCGATCGTGTCCTCCAGGCCATCCACCTTCGAGGGCGTGATCTCCAGCGTATAGGCCGAGTAGTTGGTGGCCAGCACAACGCCGTTGCGGTCCTGGATGAGGCCCCGGTTGGGCACGATGGGCACGACCGCCGTGCGGTTGCTCTCGGCCTGGTCGGCGAGGTCTTCGTGCCGCACCACCTGCAGCACCAGCAGGCGCGCCACGATGAGGCACATGGCCAGCAGCACCACGAGGCCGACGACGAACACGCGCAGGCGAAAGCGCGAGAGATCGGCCTCGGTATTGCGCAGCTCGGTCATGTCGGCGGGACGGAGGACAACGGAAGGCGCCTCAGAGCGGCCGGTTCTCGTCGCGGTCGGGCGGGCGGCGCTGGGGCGCGAGCAGCACCCAGGTCGCGAGCGGCCAGAGCAGCGCCTCGATCACCGGCGCGATCAGCCCCGGCAGCCCGGGCAGGATGCCGCCCGAGACCATGCGCACGAGCAGTTCGATGGCATGCGCGCCCAGGAAGAGCGGCAGCACCTGCAGCGCCTGCGAGAACGGGCTGAACCACAGCAGGCGCCGGTGCAGGTAGATGGCGCCGAACATCATGGCGCAGTAGGCCAGCGCATGCTGGCCGAGCAGCGCGGTCTGGTAGACGTCCATGCACAGGCCCAGGGCGAAGGCGACGGTCATGCCCACGCGCTGGGGCTGGTGCACGCCCCAGAAGACGAGCAGCACCATGACGAGGTCGGGCGTCCAGACCACGCGCCCGAGGGGCAGCATGTTGAACGCCAGCGCCACCAGCAGGCTGGCCGCGATGAACGAGGGCCGCACGGGCATCAGCAGCTGCTCGCCGCGGGGCATGATCATCGGCGGCCTCCCTTGCGGGCCGGTGCGGCCTCGGCGGCGGGCGGGCGCTCGGGCAGGCCCGGGTCGAGCGGCTGCAGCACCATGACGTGGCGCGCGCCCTGCGCCTGAGCGAGCGGCGCGCAGTAGATGCGGGCGAACGCGGAGTCGGCACGGCGTTCCACGCGCACGACGCGGGCCACGGGCAGGCCCGGCGGGTAGAGGCCATCGACGCCGCTGGTGGTGAGCAGGTCGCCCTCCTGCACGTCGGCGTTGCTGGGCATGAAGCGCAGCTCCATGCCGCCGCCGTGCGCGATGACGGGATCGCCGTAGGCCACGCCGCGCGCGCCGGTGCGCACGTTCATGACGGGAATGGCCTGGTCGCGGTCGATGAGCAGGGTCACCTCGCTCAGCAGCGGATGCACCCGCGTCACCTGGCCGAGCATGCCGGACTCGTCCATGACCGGCGCGCCGAGCGCGATGCCGGCCACCTGGCCCTGGTCGATCATCACGCGGCGGGTGTAGGGATCGGCGGCGTCGTAGATCACCTGCGCGGCCTTCGCCGGCGTCTGCAGCCGGTCGCGCAGCTGCAGCAGCTTGCGCAGGCGCTCGTTCTCCTGCAGGAGCTGGTCGGCCTGGTTGGCGCGCTGGGCCATGGCCACCATCTCGCGGCGCGCGGTGTCGACCTCGGCCTGGGCGGCCTCCATCGTGCGCAGATAGGCCGTGCCGCCGCCCACGAACTGCACGGGCTGCAGCATCACCCACTGCACCGGATAGAGCGCCACGGCGATGGCCTTGCGCAGGGGTTCGGTGACGTGGAAGCGGGCGTCCGCCACCATGAGGAACAGCGCCAGCGCGCCGCAGAGCGCGAACCGCGCGCGCGGCGACGGGCCCTGCTTGAAGAACGACGGCGCGGACCGCTCGAGGGTACCGATGGGCATGGCGGTAGGAAACAGCCGCTGGAGAGGGTCAGGAAGGAAGGTGCCGCGCAGATGCCCGGCCGGACCCGCAGCCCCCGCCCCGCGGCATGGTCATGTCACTCGCTCGTGAAGATGCTGCCCTGGCGGTCCATGCGCTCGAGCGCGATGCCGCAGCCGCGGACCACGCAGGTGAGCGGGTCTTCCGCCACCAGCACGGGCAGGCCGGTTTCCTCGGCGAGCAGGCGGTCGAGGTCGCGCAGCAGCGCGCCGCCGCCCGTGAGCATCATGCCGCGCTCGGCGATGTCGGCGCCCAGCTCGGGCGGGGTCTGCTCGAGCGCGTTCTTGACGGACGAGACGATCTGGTTGAGCGGATCGGTCAGGGCTTCCAGCACTTCGTTGCTGGAGATGGTGAAGCTGCGCGGCACGCCTTCGGAGAGGTTGCGGCCCTTGACCTCCATCTCGCGCACTTCGGAGCCCGGGAAGGCCGAGCCGATGTGCTTCTTGATGGATTCGGCCGTGGGCTCGCCGATCAGCATGCCGTAGTTGCGGCGGATGTAGCTGATGATGGCCTCGTCGAACTTGTCGCCGCCCACGCGGACGCTGCCCTTGTAGACCATGCCGCCCAGCGAGATCACGCCGACTTCCGTCGTGCCGCCGCCGATGTCGACGACCATGGAGCCGGAGGCTTCGGAGACCGGCAGGCCCGCGCCGATGCCGGCGGCCATGGGTTCCTCGATGAGGTAGACGGCGGTGGCGCCGGCGGCCTCGGCCGCGTCCTTGATGGCGCGGCGCTCGACCTGGGTGGAGCCGCAGGGCACGCAGATGATGATGCGCGGGCTCGGCGTGAGCAGCGTGCGCGGGTGCACCATCTTGATGAACTGCTTGATCATCTGCTCGGTGATCACGAAATCGGCGATCACGCCATCCTTCATCGGGCGGATGGCTTCGATGTTGCCGGGCACCTTGCCGAGCATGGCCTTGGCCTCGTGGCCGACCGCCTGGATGACTTTCTTGCCGTGGGGTCCGCCTTCGTGGCGGATGGCGACGACGGAGGGTTCGTCGAGCACGATGCCCTTGTCGCGGGCGAAGATCAGGGTGTTGGCTGTGCCAAGATCGATGGCAAGGTCGGTGGAAAAGTACCGACGGAAAGCTCCGAACATTCAGGAATTCCTCTGGGGCACGGCATGCGCGTCGGCCTGCCGTCGCCGGGTGTTAGGGGGTGTTTGTGGGCTTTTTTCGCACAATGACCGGCGGTTGGGAGGGTATTGCGGCAAAGCCGGGATAATACCGCATCCCCTGTGAATAACTTCTGCCCGGCCCTTCGCCGGCGCAGCTTTACATCCCGTTTCCGCACCCGTTTTTCCCATGGCACTGACACCCCAGGACATTGGCCGCATCGCCAACCTGGCGCGGCTCGACCTGAGCCCCGCCGAAAGTGAGCGCATGCTCACTCAACTCAACGATTTCTTTGGCACGGTGGAGAAGATGCGGGCTGTGGATACCACCGGCGTGCAGCCCCTGTCGCACCCGGTCGCGGCGATCCAGGACATCGCCCTGCGCCTGCGCGAGGACGCCGTGGGCGAGCCCGACCAGCGCGAGGCCAACCAGCGCAGCGCGCCGGCCGTGGAACGGGGCCTGTTCCTCGTGCCCAAGGTGATCGAATAAATAAATAGAACACGCGAGCCACGTCATTCCATGAGCGACACCTCCCCTTCCCTGCACACCCTGGGCGTGGCCGAACTGGCCGCGGCGCTGCGCGGCAAGCGCGTCTCCGCCGTCGAGGCGGCCCAGCACTTCCTCGGCCGCATCCGGCAGCACACCGGCCTCGGCGCCTTCGTGGCCGTCGACGAGGACGCCACCCTGGCCCAGGCCCGCGCCCAGGACGACGCCATCGCCGCCGGCACCGCCGGCCCGCTGGCGGGCGTGCCCATCGCCCACAAGGACATCTTCGTCACGCGCGACTTCCCCAGCACGGCCGGCTCGAAGATGCTGGCCGGCTACCGGTCGCCTTTCGACGCGACCGTGGTCGCGCGCCTGGCCGAGGCCGGCGCGGTGACGCTCGGCAAGCTCAACTGCGACGAGTTCGCCATGGGTTCGGCCAACGAGAACTCGGCCGTGCCCCCGCTGGGCTGCGAGGCTCCCGCGCCGGTGCGCAACCCCTGGGCCGCCGACCGCGTGCCGGGCGGCTCCTCCGGCGGCAGCGCCGTGGCCGTGGCCGCGCGCCTGGCACCGGCCGTGACCGGCACCGACACCGGCGGCTCCATCCGCCAGCCGGCCTCGTTCTGCGGCATCACCGGCATCAAGCCCACCTATGGCCGCGCCAGCCGCTACGGCATGATCGCCTTCGCCTCCAGCCTCGACCAGGCCGGCCCGATGGCCCGCAGCGCCGAAGACTGTGCCCTGCTGCTCTCGGCGATCTGCGGCCCCGACCCGGACCGCGACTCCACCAGCCTGGACGTGCCGGCCGAGGACTTCAGCACGCAGCTGAATGAATCGATCGGCGGCCTGCGCATCGGCATCCCCGCCGAGTTCTTCGGCGAGGGCCTGGCGCCCGACGTGCGCGCCGCGGTGGACGGCGCGCTCAAGGAATACGAGAAGCTCGGCGCGAAGCTCGTGCCGATCACGCTGCCGCGCACGGAGCTGTCGATCCCGGTGTACTACGTGATCGCGCCGGCAGAGGCCTCGTCCAACCTGAGCCGCTTCGACGGCGTGAAGTTCGGCCACCGCGCCAAGGACTACACCGATCTGGTGGACATGTACAAGAAGACCCGCGCCGAGGGTTTCGGCGACGAGGTCAAGCGCCGCATCATGATCGGCACCTACGTGCTCTCGCACGGCTACTACGACGCCTACTACCTGCAGGCGCAGAAGATCCGCCGCATGATCGCGGATGATTTCCAGAACGCCTTCAAGGCATGCGACGTGATCGCCGGCCCCGTGGCGCCCACGGTGGCCTGGAAGCTCGGCGAGCACGGCAACGACCCGCTGGCCGACTACCTGGCCGACATCTTCACGCTGCCCGCTTCGCTCGCCGGCCTGCCCGGCATGAGCGTGCCCGCGGGCTTCGGCGAAGGCGGCATGCCCGTGGGACTGCAGCTCATCGGCAACTACTTCCAGGAAGGCCGGCTGCTGAACGCCGCGCACCGCCTGCAGCAGGCGACCGACTTCCACCTCCGCACGCCCACGGGGCTGTCTGCACAGTCCGGGGGGAGCTTCTGACATGACCGCGAAACTCATCCACGGCTACGAAGTCGTCATCGGCTTCGAGACCCATACCCAGCTCGCCACGCACAGCAAGATCTTCAGCCGCGCCTCGACGGCGTTCGGCGCCGAGCCCAACACGCAGGCCTGCGCGGTGGACCTGGCCCTGCCCGGCACGCTGCCGGTGATGAACCGCGAGGCCGTGGCCTGCGCCATCCGCCTGGGCCTGGCGCTGGGCTCCACCGTCGCGCCGGAGAGCATCTTCGCGCGCAAGAATTACTTCTACCCCGACCTGCCCAAGGGCTACCAGATCAGCCAGTTCGAGATCCCGGTGGTGCAGGGCGGCGAGGTGTCGTTCTACCTGGGCGAAGAGAAGAAGACCGTGCGCCTGGTGCGCGCCCACCTCGAAGAGGACGCGGGCAAGTCGCTGCACGAGGACTTCATCGGCCAGTCCGGCATCGACCTGAACCGCGCCGGCACGCCGCTCCTGGAGATCGTGACCGAGCCCGACATCCGCAGCAGCGAAGAGGCCGTGGCGTATGCGCGCGAGCTGCACAAGATCGTCACCTGGATCGGCATCTGCGACGGCAATATGCAGGAAGGCTCGTTCCGCTGCGACGCCAACGTCTCGGTGCGCAAGCCCGGGGCGCCGCTGGGCACGCGCCGCGAGATCAAGAACCTGAACAGCTTCAAGTTCATGCAGCAGGCGATCGACTACGAGATCCGCTGGCAGATCGAGCAGATCGAGGACGGCCACGCGATCCAGCAGGCGACCGTGCTGTTCAACCCCGACACGGGCGAGACGCGCGCGATGCGCACCAAGGAAGACGCGGCCGACTACCGCTACTTCCCCGACCCGGACCTGCCGCCGCTGCGGGTGTCGCAGGAATGGATCGACCAGGAACGCAGCCGCATGCCCGAGCTGCCGCGCGCGATGGCGGCGCGCTTCGTGGCCGACTACGGCCTGCCCGAGTACGACGCCACCACGCTCACGCAGTCGAAGGCCATGGCGGCCTACTTCGAAGAGGCCGCGAAGGCCAGCGGGCAACCGAAGCTCGCGAGCAACTGGATCATGGGCGAAGTGTCGCGCCGCGTGAATGCGGGCGAGACCGACATCGCCGCCGCGCCGGTCACGGCCGCGCTGCTGGCGAAGCTGATCGCGCGCATCGCCGACGGCACCATCTCCAACGCCGCCGGCCGCCAGGTGTTCGAGGCGCTCTGGAGCGGCGAGGGCAGCGACGTGGACGCGGTCATCGAGGCCAAGGGCCTCAAGCAGATGAACGACACCGGCGCGCTGGAGAAGATCATCGACGAGGTGATCGCCGCCAACCCCGACAACGTGGCCCAGTTCAAGGCCGGCAAGGACAAGGCGTTCAACGCGCTGGTCGGCCAGGCGATGAAGGCGAGCCGCGGCAAGGCGAACCCGCAGCAGGTGAACGACCTGCTGCGCGCGCGGCTCGCGGCGTCCTGACCGCGCAGCGGCAGCCGGGCTGTGCCGGACGCCCGGCCGGTTCCCGCGCTACTGCGGCGCCGGCACCGCCGGCGCGGAGTGCTGCGCGGCCCAGAGCGGGCGCAGCTGGGCCAGTTCGGCATCGAAGCGCTGGTGCACGCGGCGCTTCTCGTCTTCCTGCGAAGCGATGAAGCGCTGCTGCAGCGCGATCGCATCGTCCTGCTCGGCGATCTGGCGGCGCAGGGCCATGGGGGCCTTGGAAGAATCGCGGCGGTAGAACTCCATCTCCGCATCGAGCTTCCTGCGCTGGCTGCGCAGTTCGGCCACGCGCGCCGCGGCCACGGCCGTCACCTCGTCCACCTTCGCGATCGCCGCCGCGCGCTCGGCATCGTGCGCGGCCTGGTCCGGATAGCGCGCGACCAGCACGCGCTCCCGGCGGCGCTCCTCGGCGGCGCGGGCCCGGTCTTCGGCTTCCTTGCGGCGCTGGGCGTCCTGGGCCGAGCGCTCCTGGTCGGAGAGCAGCGGACCGACGCGGCCGCGCTCGGTGCCGGACGGCCCGAGCACGCGCTGCTCGCGGTCGGTGCATTCGGGGATCGGGCGGTCCGCCGTGAGGCGCCGGCCCTTGGCGTCCACGCAGGTGTAGATGCCGCCGGCCCCGGGCTGGCCCGGCTGCTGCGCCTGTGCGGCCGGCCCGCACAGGGCGGCCAGCGCCGCCCCGGCGCCCAGGCGCCAGAGGGTCGGTGGCTTCAGCGGAAGGACTGCCATGGGGTTCGAGGTGCGGAAGATGGGCCGCGCGCGGCCCGGGTCAGACGCCGTAGCGCTGGCGGTAGGCCAGCACGCGCTCGTGGTGGGCGCCCATGTCGGAACCCCCGCGCTCCTGCAGATAGTGCAGCAAATCGGCCAGCTTGGCGATGGTGCACACCTGCATGCCCAACTGGCCGCGCACGTACTGCACGGCGCTGTGGTCCACGTCCCGGCCGTTCTCGGTGGCCTTTTCCTGGCGGTCGAGGGCGATCGCCATCGCATGGGGCACGGCCCCGGCGGCCCGGATGAGGGCGATGGATTCGCGCGCGGCCGTGCCGGCGGACATCACGTCGTCCACGATCAGCACACGGCCCTGCAGCGGCGCGCCCACCAGCGTGCCGCCCTCGCCGTGGTCCTTGGCCTCCTTGCGGTTGTAGGCGAAGGGCACGTTGCGGCCCTGGCGGGCCAGCTCCACCGCCACCGTGGCGGCGAGTGGGATGCCCTTGTAGGCGGGCCCGAAGACCATGTCGAATTCGATGCCGCTGGCGATCAGGGCTTTTGCATAGAATTCCGCGAGCCGGCCCATCTTGGCGCCGTCGTCGAAGAGCCCCGCGTTGAAGAAATACGGGCTCATGCGGCCCGCCTTGGTCTTGAATTCACCGAACCGCAGCACGCCCGCCTCCACGGCGAAGTGCACGAATTCCTGCGCCAGGCGGTCCGGCGAACCGCCCTCTCCCGCCATTTCCGTTCCCGCCTGCCGCTGCGCGCCGTCTGCCACCATGGATGCTTCCCTTTTCAAATTGACCAGCCTGAACCTCAACGGCATCCGTTCCGCCACCTCGAAAGGGGTGGAAGCCTGGATCGCCGAGACGCGGCCGGATTGTATTTGCGTGCAGGAGATCAAGGCCCAGTCCGCCGACATGGAAGGCCGCTTCGAGAGCCTGGCGGGCCTCAAGGGGCACTTCCACTACGCGGTGAAGAAGGGCTATTCGGGCGTGGGCATCTACACCCGCCACGAGCCGACCGACGTGCGCGTGGGCTACGGCTCCAGCGAATTCGACGCCGAGGGCCGCTACGTGGAGGCGCGCTTCGACACGCCCGCGCGCAAGCTCTCGATCATCAGCGCGTATTTCCCGAGCGGCTCATCCGGCCCCGAGCGCCAGTTGGCGAAGTTCCGCTTCCTGGCGGAGTTCCACGTGCACCTGATGCGCGTGAAGGAAGAGCGCGAATTCATCCTCTGCGGCGACGTCAACATCGCCCACCAGCAGATCGACCTGAAGAACTGGCGCAGCAACCAGAAGAACAGCGGCTTCCTGCCCGAGGAACGCGAGTGGATGACGAAGCTGCTGCACCCCACCGACCTGGGCGGCGGCCTGGTGGACGTGTACCGCCTGCTGCAGCCGGGCACCACCGAGGCCGCCTACACCTGGTGGAGCAACCGCGGACAGGCGTATGCGAACAACGTGGGGTGGCGGCTCGACTACCACCTCGCCACGCCGGCGATCGCGGCGCTGGCGCGCGCCGAGGCCATCTACAAGCAACAGAAGTTCTCGGACCACGCGCCGATCACCGTGGGCTACGAACTGGCGATCTGATCCCAGGCTCCAGGCGCCCGGCGGATCAGTCCCAGGCCGGGGCCAGCCCTTCCGGGTCCACCAGCCGGCCGCCGCGGTCGAGCGCGGCGATGCGCCGCATGTGGGCATCGTCCAGCCGCAGTTGCGTGGCGCGCAGGTTCGATTCGAGGTGCTCGCGGCGCGTGGACGAAGGGATCACGGCGAAGCCCGACTGCATCGCCCAGGCCAGCGCGACCTGGGCCGGCGTGGCATCGCATTCCTGCGCGATCGCCTGGATCTCCGCATCCTGCAGCATCTGGCCGTAGCCCAGCGTCATGTACGAGGTGACGTGGACGCCCTGGCCGCGCGCGAAATCCACCACCGCCCGGTTCTGCAGGTACGGATGCAGTTCGATCTGGTTCGTGGCGATCATGTCCGCCCCCACGGCGGCCACGGCCTCGCGCAGGAGCGCCACCGTGAAGTTCGACACGCCGATGCGCCGCGCAAGCCCGCGGGATTGCGCATCGGCCAGCGCCTCCAGGCTTTCGGCCAGCGGCACAGCGCCGCCGGGGGAGGGCCAGTGGATCAGCACCAGATCCACGTAATCCGTGCGCAGCTTTTCCAGGCTCTCCTGCAGGCTCGGGACGAGCCGGCCGGCGGAAAGGTGGTCGGTCCAGATCTTGGTGGTGAGGTAGAGATCGCCGCGCGCCACGCCGCTGGCGGCGACGGCCTGGCCCACCTCGGCTTCGTTGCCGTAGATCTGCGCGGTGTCCACGTGGCGGTAGCCCAGGTCGAGCGCGTTCGCCACCGAATCGATGGCGGCCTGGCCCTTCAGGCGGAAGGTGCCCAGCCCGAACGGCGGCACGGGTGCATGGGAAGAGAGGGAAGAAGGGGAAGCGGATGTCTGCATGGAAAGCTCCTCGTCGATGGACGGATGGACGGATGGGCGGATGGACGGGTGAATGGATGGATGGTGGAAAAGGGAAAGCGCGCTCGGATCGCTGCAGCACCTCAGTGCCCGGCGGCAGCCGGACGGCCCCCGCGCACGGCAGCCCCGCCGCGGGCATCGAGCACACCGCTCACCTGGGTGAGCGCCAGCGCGACCAGCACCACCACCGCGCCGATCCACGGGGTGTGCATCAGGCCCATGTGCGTCACGATCAGCCCCCCGGCCCAGGCGGCGCCCGCGATGCCGAGGTTGAACGCGGCGATGTTCAGGCCCGAGGCCACGTCCACGGCCTGCGGCGCGACGCGCTCGGCCTGGCGCACCACGTACAGCTGCAGGCCCGGCACGTTGCCGAAGGCCACGGCGCCCCAGAGCAGCACGGTCGCCACGGCCAGCCAGGGGTGCGGCGCGGTGAACTGCAGGAGCAGCAGCACGGCGGCCAGCAGCGCGAAGAGGATGCGCAGCGCGGCGATCGGCCCCAGGCGGTCGGCCAGCCGGCCGCCCCAGAAGTTGCCCACGGCCACCGAGACACCGTACACCAGCATCACCCAGCCCACCGCGCCTTCGCTGAAACCCGACACGCCGGTGAGGATGGGCGCGAGAAAGGTGAACGGGATGAAGGTGCCGCCGTAGCCGACGGCCGTCTTGGCATACACCAGCAGCAGCCGCGGCTCGGCCAGCACGCGGGCCTGCTGCAGGAGCGAGGCCGGCGGCACGTGCGCGATGCGCCGCGGCACGAAAAGCGCGCTGCCCGCGAAGGCCAGCATGCCGAGCCCCGCCACGGCGAGGAAGGTGTCGCGCCAGCCGAAGTGCTGGCCGATGAAGGTGCCCAGCGGCACGCCGGTGACCAGCGCCACCGTGAGCCCCGAGAACAGCGTGGCGATCGCGCTGGCGGCCTTCTCGCGCGGCACCAGGCCGGTGGCGATGGTCGAGCCGATCGAGAAGAACACGCCGTGCGCGAGGCCGGTGAGCACGCGCGCGGCCACCAGCGTGCCGTAGCCCGGGGCCTGCCAGGCCAGCAGGTTGCCGGCGGTGAACAGCGCCATGAGCGCCAGCAGCAGGGCCTTGCGCGGCAGCCGGCCGGTGAGCGCGGTGAGCACCGGCGCGCCGACGGCCACGCCGAGCGCATACAGGCTGACGAGCAGGCCGGCCGGCGGCAGGCCGATGCCGAGGTCCGCCGCCACGGTGGGCAGCAGGCCGACGATGACGAACTCGGTCGTGCCGATGGCGAACGCGCCGAGCGTCAGCGCGAACAGGGCGATGGGCATGGGGAAACACTCCTTGGGATCACAGATCGATGGCAGGAGTGTGGGCGCTTCACCTTTGCGGAAAAAGCCCATGATCGGCAGAATATATTTGCCCCAGAGTCAACAATCCAAGCTCCATGAAAACCACCCTGGAAGAACTGCAGGCCTTCGCCGCCGTGGTGGACGCGGGCTCCGTCACCGCCGCCGCCGCGCAGCTGGGGCAGACGGCATCGGGCATCAGCCGGGCGCTCGCGCGGCTGGAAAAGAAGCTCGACACCACGCTGCTGCGCCGCACCACGCGCCGCATCGAACTCACGGAAGAGGGCCAGGCCTTCCTCACGCGCGCCCGCGCCATCCTGGCGGCGCTCGACGAAGCGGAAGAGCACATGGCCGCGCGCAGGGGGCAGCCCGCGGGGCGCCTGCGCGTGAACGCGGCCACGCCCTTCATGCTGCACGTGGTGGCGCCGCTGGTGCCGGCGTTCCGCCGCGCCCATCCGCAGATCGCGCTGGAGCTGGACACCGACGAGCGCAACATCGACCTGCTGGAGCGGCGCACGGACGTCGCGATCCGCATCGGCGCGCTGCGCGACTCCACGCTGCATGCGCGCCCGCTGGGCTCCAGCCGCCTGCGGGTGCTGGCGAACCCTGCATACCTCGCGGCGCACGGACGGCCCAAGTCGGTGGCGGCCCTGGCGCAGCACACCCTGCTGGGGTTCACCCAGCCCGAGGCGCTCAACCTCTGGCCCCTGCGCGGCCCGCACGGCGACGCGTGGGCGGCCACGCCGGACATCGCGGCATCGAGCGGCGAGACCCTGCGCCAGCTCGCGCTGCGGGCCGCGGGCATCGCCTGCCTGGCGGACTTCATGACGGAGCGCGACCGGGAGCGCGGCGACCTCGTGCAGGTGCTCGCCCGCCACACGGCCGACGTGCGCCAGCCCATCAGCGCCGTGTACTACCGCAACACGCAGCTGGCATCGCGCATCGCCTGCTTCCTGGATTTCCTGGCCGCCCGCATGGCCACCGCGCCCTCCTGAGCACGTGCGGGCACCGGCACCGGCCGCGGTTCATCCATGCGGCCGATTCCAGTCGTCGTCGCAATCATCGTCGCGGGGGTCGTAGCGGCCGTGGCCGTGCTCGATGCGCAGTGCCACCGGGGGCGGCTGGATCGCCGGGAGCACGACGGCAGAGAGGCCAGCGGATAGCCGGGCGGGGGAATCACGTAGACGGGAGCGGCCGGATAGACCACCAGCGGCGGCGGAGGAAGGACGACGGAACCGGGAGCATCGATGCGGGCGCTTCCTCCACGAACTGTGGGGAAAGCGTCGAGGGTGGATCGAGCGGCGTTTCGGCAAGTGGCCGCGCCCGGGGATCTGGCGACGGGCCCGCCGTCCCGCGCACGCAGCGCAGGCGTCTCTTGACGAAAACCCCACAGAGACTGGATGGCAAATCCATCGGCCGCAGGGAAGATCGGCGCCGAGCCCATGATGAAGACATCTTTCTACAGTGCCCTTGCGGCGCCCCACAGCCCCCCAGCCCGGGCCCTGCCGCACACGGCGCGCGGTGTCCCGTGCAGGAGGGCGCTGCGATGAAGGCGGCCCGGAAATGGGCCGTCGGCCTCGGCACGGTCGCCCTGGTGGCCGCCGCGGCAATCTCGCTCACCATCATGCGCACAGGCGCGCGCACCGACCTGGCCACCGCCGTGGTGGCACGCGGAACCCTGGCGCAGGAAGTGCTGGCCGTCGGCAAAGTGCGTCCCAAGGAACTGGTGGCGGTCGGCGCGCAGGTGTCGGGGCGTGTGGAGCGCCTGCACGTGCATCTGGGGCAGCGCGTGGGCAAGGGGGCGCTGATCGCCGAGGTCGATGCACAGCCACAGCAACTCGCGCTGCGCAGCGCCCAGGCCGCGGTCGATGCATTGCGGGCCCAGAGGGTCGCGCGGGACGTCGCGCTGGCGCACGCGCGGTTGTCGTTGCGCCGGCAGCAGACGCTGGCGCAGACGGAGGCCACCGCACAAGCCGATGTCGAGGCGGCCCAGGCGGCAGCGGACACGCTGCAGGCCGACATCGACGCGCTGCGGGCCCAGATCGCCCAGGCGCGCACCCAGGTGGAAACGGCCCGCACCCAGTTGAGCTACACCCGCATCGTGGCGCCGATGGATGGCGTCGTAGTGTCGGTCATCACCAAGCAGGGCCAGACACTCAATGCCTTCCAGAGCACACCGGCCATCGTCATGCTGGCGAAGCTGGACGTGGTGACGGTCCGCGCGGAGATTTCGGAAGCCGACGTCAACACGGTGGCCCCGGGCATGGCCGCCAGTTTCGTGGTGCCGGGCAGCCAGACGGAAAGCTACCAGGTGCGCATCGCCCAGATCGAGCCGGCCCCCGACTCCATCGCCAGCGAGGCCATGCCTGCCGGCAACGCTTCCCTCGCGGGCAATGCGACCAAGGCCGTGTACTACAACGCATTGTTCGACGTACCCAACGATCGGGGGCTGCTGCGCCCGGCAATGACGGTTCAGGTGTCCGTGCACATCCGGCAGGTCGAGGATGCGTTGCTCGTTCCCGTGGCCGCACTTCACCCTGCGCCGAAGGCTGGACATGGGACGGTGCGCGTTCTGCAACCGAACGGCGATGTGGTCAGCCGCGAAGTCCTGACCGGGCTGCGCACGCCGCTGAAAGTGCAGATCCTCCGTGGCCTGGAGCCCGGCGAGCGCGTGGTGATCGGAGAGGCTGCCGCCGATGCCCCCACGCCCCAGGGGCCCGCTCCGTGGTAGCCACGTGCGGGGCCTTGCTGGAGGTGCGCGGCCTGAGGCGGGAGTTCCCGACCGGGGAGAGCCCGATCACCGTGCTCGACGGCATCGACCTGCGCATCGAGGCGGGAGAGATGGTGGCCATCGTGGGCGCCTCGGGTTCGGGCAAATCCACCCTCATGAACATCCTCGGCGCGCTGGACCGCCCGACCTCGGGCAGCTACCGGGTGGCCGGGCAGGAAGTGGCGGACCTGGACGCGGACGGACTGGCGCGGCTGCGGCGCGAGCATTTCGGCTTTGTCTTCCAGCGCTACCAGCTTCTCGGAGAGCTGACAGCGCAGGACAACGTGGCGCTTCCGGCCATCTACGCGGGCTGCAGTGCGCAGGAGCGCCAGGCCCGCGCGCGACTGCTGCTGGAGCGCCTGGGGCTGGGCACGCGCGCGGACCACCGGCCGAGCCAGCTCTCCGGCGGGCAGCAGCAGCGCGTATCGATCGCGCGGGCCCTGATGAATGGCGGCTCGGTGATCCTGGCCGACGAGCCGACCGGCGCGCTGGACACAGCCAGCGGCGAGGAAGTGCTTCGTCTGCTGTCGGAACTGAATGCCCAGGGGCACACGGTGATCATCGTCACGCACGATGCGCAGGTGGCCCGCCGTGCCTCCCGGGTGATCGAGATCAGCGATGGCCGCATCGTCTCCGACAGCCGCAGCGAGGCTGCGGCCGTCCCGGCGGCCGCAGCCCTGCCGCCGCCTGAAGCGGCAGCTCATCGCGCGGATGCGGCGATCTCCGCGCGCTGGGCACAGTCCCTGCGCATGGCACTGTTTGCGCTGCATGCGCATCGGCTCCGCGCGTTGCTGACCATGCTGGGCATCGTCATCGGAATCGCGGCCCTCGTGTGCGTTGTCGCGCTCGGAAAGGGCGCGCAGGCGCAGGTGATGACCCAGATCCGCGAGCTGGGCACCAACACGCTGGAGATATTTCCCGGCCGCGACTTCGGCGACATGAAGGCGAGCTCGGTCGAGAGCCTGTCGGTCGAGGACGCGGAGGCGTTGGCGCAGCACTTCTATGTGGACAGTGCCTCGCCCAATATCTCCGTCTCCGTCGCGGCCCTGCGGGGCCCGGCGGCGGCATCGGCGCAAGTCAACGGCGTGGGTGCCGCACTGTTCCGCGTACGCGGCATGGCGCTGGCCGAAGGCCGGTTCTTCGACATCCCGGAACAGGAAACGCGGGCGCAGGTGGCCGTCATCGACCAGCGCGCGGCAAGGGCGCTCTTCGGCTACGCCTCGCCGATCGGGCAGACGGTCCTTCTCGGGGAAATGCCGGTGCAGGTCATCGGTGTCCTGCGTCCGATGCAGAGCAGCTTCGCGTCGAGCACGCCAGGCTTCTTCGTCCCCTACACCACCGTCGCCACGCGCCTCGCCGGACGGCAGTACCTGGAAAGCATCACGTTGCGCATCAAGGACGACATCTCCAGCCGCGCCGCGCAAGGCGCCGTCCATGCCACGCTGCGCGACCGACACGGCAGCCAGGATTTCTTCATCCTCAATTCGGACCAGATCCGGCAGGCTGCGATGCGCACCAGCCGCACCCTGTCCCTGCTCATCTCCGGCGTGGCGACCCTGTCGCTGATGGTCGGCGGAATCGGCGTGATGAACATCATGCTGGTCTCGGTCACCGAGCGGACGCGAGAGATCGGAGTGCGCATGGCAGTCGGAGCCCGGCGTTCCGACATCGTGCTGCAGTTCCTCATGGAGGCCGTGCTGATCTGCCTGATGGGTGGCGCGGCAGGAGTGGTGCTGGCGTACGGCCTGGGGACGCTCCTCGCCGTGTTTCTGCCGCAATTGCCGATGGCCTTCTCTTCCGCGTCGGTGGTGCTGGCCGTGGCCAGTTCCTGCCTGATCGGCATGGCCTTCGGCTACCTGCCCGCCCGCAATGCCGCACGGCTGGAGCCCGTGCAGGCGCTGGCACGGGATTGACATGGCGCCAACCGCACCCTCGCCCATCCGCCGCAGCCTGCCTGCTTTCGCCTGCCGCGCCGTGTTCGCCGCCGTACTGGCCTGCACAGGTGGATGCGCCACGCAGGAGGCACCCCGGCCGATGCCGCAGGCGCCAGCCACCTACACCCATGCGGATGCCGCATCCGTTGCGCGCGGTGGCCAGGGCGCAGTGGCCTGGTGGCGCGCAGGCGATCTCCCCGTTCTCGACGCATGGGTGGACAGTGCCCTGGCGCGCAATGCGGACCTTGCCATGGCGGGCACTCGACTGCGCCGCGCGATGCTGGAGGCCCGGCTCGCAGGCGCGCAACGGGCGCCCACCGCGTCCGGAGGATGGAACGCCCGCGCCACGCGGTCACTGGACGGCGAGCAGCACAACCCCGGTTTGGGCGGTTCGGGCGGTTCGGGCCAGATCACCGTGGGCTGGGAGCTCGATCTCTTCGGCCGGCTCGGTGCCCTGCAGGATGCGGCCCGCTTCGATGCCGAGGCGAGCGCGCAGGATCGGCAAGCCGTGCGCATGGTGCTGGTCGCCAGCGTCGCCGGACTGTATTTCCAGCTCGCCCATGCCAACGAGCGCGCGGCGATGGCCGAGGCCAGCGAGCGCGATGCCCGGCGCATCGTGGACCTGGTCCAGGCCCGCTACCAGGCCGGAGCGGAAGGCCGGCTGGCGTTGCACGAGGCGCTGCAGGTGCTCGATGAGCGTGCCGCCGAACTGGCGGCCCGGCGCCAGGCGGCCACGGTGCTTCGCGAGCGCGTGCGCGTCCTGCTGGACGGAGCCCCGCTGCCGGGGCCCGAACCGCAGGCGCTTCCCGGCATCGCACTGCCGCCCGTGCAGCCCGGCATTCCCAGCGACCTGCTGGGCCACAGGCCCGATCTGCAGGCGGCCCAGTTGCGGCTTCAGGCCGCAGGCGCGCGCATCGACGCCGCATCGGCCAGCTACTACCCGAACATCTCGCTCACCAGCGCCCTGGGCAGTTCCAGCCGGGCCCTGCTCGACGTGCTCGCCAATCCGGTCGCCACGCTGGGCCTCGGCGTGACGCTACCCTTTCTCAAGGCCCCCACGCTGGGCATCGAGAGGGAGATCGCCCGCACGCGCCACGAAGAAGCGGTGGAAGGTTTCCGCAAAGCGCTGTACACGGCACTCGGCGAGGTGGACCAGACCCTCTCCGCCCGTACACGGCTGGCGGAGCAGGAAGCAGCCTTGCAGAAGGCGCAAAGCCGGGCGGCGGAGGTCACCAGCCTCTACGAGACCCGCTACCGCGCCGGCCTGCTGCCCCTGCGGAGTTGGCTGGATGCGAAAGAACGCCTGCGCGCCGCCGAAGCGGCCCACTCCGCCACCCGCCTGGCCCAGCTGATGAACCAGATTCAGCTCCGCCAGGTGCTCGGCAGCGACTGGGTCGGCAACGGCTCCAGGACGGATCGGTCAATCCCCCAAAGCATGAAGCCTTGAAACGATGAAACACGCCATGGATTCGTTGTTGTTCCGTAAAAAGGCACGGGCCAGCGCCGCGCATCCCGACAGCGAACGCCACATGCGCGAAGCAGCGGAGGCGGAGGCGCTGGCGATCCGTGCGCGCGGCGCGGCAATCGCACTCCGGACGGCCTTGATCTGGACACGGGAGGACCTCGCCTCGGGGAAACCGGGCAGTCGATGATGGCCGGGATGCAGGTCGATCGGAACGGCAGATGGCCGGCAACGACGCCAGAAGGGTCGTGTTAGCCGCTCTTAGGAGGTCTCTCCATGTTCTTCGCGAGGCGCGGCATAGTCCGCCAACAGCCCGCCGCTCATCCGGACCACGCGATCGGCCACGCCGAAATAGCGATCATCGTGCGAAACCACGATCAGGGTTTTGCCCTGGCGCTTGAGCTCCGGCAGCAGCTCACGATAGAACACGGACCGGAACCCGGGGTCCTGGTCCGCGGCCCATTCGTCGAACATCATCACGGGGCGGTTCTCCAGCAAGGCATGCACCAGGGCGAGCCGCTTGCGCTGGCCGGTCGAGACATCCGTGGTGGAGAAGGTGCCGTCGGCCAGCCGGACCTTGCCTGCGATCCCCAGGCGGACCATCATTTCTTCAGCGGCCCGAAGCTGGTCCGGGCCCCGTGGAATGAGTTCGTCGAAGAGATGGTAGTCCGAGAAAATCGCGGAGAAGAGCTCACGGTAGTCTTCGCGGTTCTGGTCCGTCACCGGCACGCCGTCGAGCAGGATCTGCCCCTCGGCGGGAGGATAAAGGCCCAGGAGCAATTTGATGAGCGTGGTCTTGCCGCTGCCGTTGCCCCCGACGATGAACACGGTTTCGCCGCGCTGGATCCGCAGATCGATGGGCCCCACCTCGAATGGCGGGCCGCCCGCCTCCGGTGCATCGAAACGGTAGCGCACTTGCCGCAGTTCGATGTGGCTCACCGGCGGCGCGCAGGGCATCGGCCCGGAGGCGGCGCTCTGCCGCTCCTGCCGGAATTCCGCCGACAGGCGCGCGATGCGGACGAACGCCACCTTCGCCTGGCTGAAATGGGGCAGGAGGCCGGCCAGCTCCTCGATCGGCCCCTTGATGAACAGCAGCACCACGACGAAGCCGCTGACGACCTGCGCATCGAGGCCCAACGACGGACGCGAGGCCAGGATCCCGACGACGAACAGGAAGAAGAGCACCGAGTTCGCCCCATCGGCGACCCAGAACAGGCCCAGCGCCCGGGTCTTGAGCCGCGCCACGCGATCGGCGGCGCCGCTCAGCCGCAGTCCGTGCACCTGTGCCCGGCGCTGCCGATTGAGCCGAAGTTCCTTGGCCCCTTCCACCACCCCCCGGAAGTGCTTCTGCAGTTCGTCTTCGCCAGCGCGCGCGCCTTCGAAGTCACGGCTCCACGCCTCTGCGGCAGCGTAGTTGACGGCAATGCCGATGGCCAGCATGGCGGCGGTGACGGCAAAGAGCGTGGGAGAGAGCTTGAACAGGTAGATGCCGCAACCCGCCGTGACGGCGAACGCCGACGCGTGTCCGGCGAACTCCGCCGTGAAATCGCTGATCGTGTCGATGTCGTCGTTGAAGACCGCCTGCAGCCGGTAGCTCTTCATCCGCTCGACCGCAGCGAGGGGCGCCTGCAGCATGCGCAGCGACACGTCCTTGCGCAGGGAGGCGACCAGTCGCTGGCCGGTGAAGCTGTTGAGGAGCCCGGCCACCGTATGGCCTCCCACGGCGAATAAAGCCAGAACGGCCAACCCGGCTCCCGCAGACAACGACAGGGGCGCGTTGCCGTGCAGGGCCGAGTTGACCTGCTCGAGCAGCGAGGCCGTGGCGAGCCCCCCCATGCCGCCCAGGAGCGTCGCGATCGCGATGACCCAGGCGAAGGGTTTCAGCAGATGCCACATTTCCGTGGCGAAGGGGGAGGGGTTCAGAGCGGGCGCGTTCATCGGAGGGCTGCAGGTCGGCGGCAGCAGGGAAGAATTGGGCAGGGCAGGCCAGGAAGTCCGCAGCGGGACATGGCCCCCGGGCAGGGGACCGGGAAAGGGCGGACGCCCGTCCATACCGGGAATTCTGGAAACCATCGGTAGAGAAACCGGCCAGGAACCGTGGAGATCCGATGGAACCACCCGCAGTAACCCACCGGGAGGGCCGGGATCGGCTGGCAGGACCTCGTTCCACGGCGCCGAACCGCGTGGACTGGGTCGCGCCCAAGCGCGCGGACTGCGCGATGCGACCGCCGAGGTGGATCGCGCAGAGAAAACAGCCGCTGCCGAACAGGGCCGAGAAACACGCCGCCCACGATCCCGAACGGCCAGACCGCGCGCCGGGGCCGATCGCCGTGCCGGATTTGAACCCGCTCAGCGTGTAGAGCGCATAGGCCACCGCGAAGAGGCCCAGCGCGAGCAGCAGCGCGATGCCGTCATCTCGAGGTGCCGCGTGCCGCGTTCGGGGTGAGCATTGGGGGCATTCTTGCACCCGGCGCGGGCGCAGGCTTAGACTGGCCTCCATGTTCCTGGACTACAACCCCGACGACCTGGACGTGCGGATTTCGGAACTGCTGGTCGCCACCAGCGATTCCGCCGATCCCGACCTGCCCTCGGCCGTGCCCGCGGTGCTGCGGCTGCTGCGCACGCGGCTGGGGATGGACGTGGCCTTCGTGTCGCAGATCGCGGACGGCCGCCGCACCATCCAGGCGGTCGACTGCGCGCCGGATTTCTCGCCCCTGCCGGCGGGCACGTCCGATCCGGTCGAGGAAACCTGGTGCCACCACGTCATCGAGGGACGGCTGCCGGAGCGCGTGGAGAACGCGGCGCCCTACGTGAAGTCGGGCCGCGCGCCCGACCCGGGCCATCCTCTGGGCACCATCCTGAGCACGCCGGTGCGCCTGCCCGGCGGCAAGGTCTACGGCACGCTGTGCTGCTTCAGCCGAAGCATCCGCGCGGAAGCGGACATCGGCCGGCTGCGGTATTCGGCGGATCTGCTGGCGTCCCGGCTGCCCGCCGCCTCCTGAGCGCTCCGCTGCGCGGCATTCCCCAGCACCGCCGCCGGATGGTTCCGGGCCGGCGCCCGGCGATCGGTCAATGCCCGGCGGCCTGCTTGCCCGCACGCGGCGCACTGCCGGCGGAGCGGAACACGCCCTGCATGAAGGCGCCCAGCACCGTATCGGACGGCAGGGCCTCGTCCAGCAGGCCCCATGCGCGGCGCAGCTGCACGTCCAAAAGCCGGCGCGTGCCCGAGGGGCCGACCAGCGCCACCAGCGTCGATTTACCTGCGTCCTGGTGGCAGTCCTTGCCGATCACGGCCGGGTCCAGCTCGCCGTCGGCGAGGTCGTCGGCCAGCTGGAACGCCTGGCCGAGCGCGTCGGCCGCTTCCCGCAGCAGTTCGCGCGTGCGCCGGGGCGATCCCGCGGCCAGTGCCGCCAGTTCGAACGCCGCCGTGAAGAGCGCACCGGTCTTCTGCTGGTTCGTGTGGGCGGCATGGCCCGCCGTGCGCTGGGGACCGGCCTCGTGCAGGTCACGGTACTGCCCGGCCACCAGGCCGTCGGTGCCGACGGCGTCCGACAGCACGGCGACCATCTCGGTGCGCACGCGCGGCGGAAGGCCGTTGGCCTTCGCGGCGGTGCGCCAGGCGCAGGCCAGCAGCGCGACGGCCGCCAGCATCGCGACGTCTTCGCCATAGGCGACGTGCACCGTGGGCTGGTTGCGGCGCAGCTGCGCATCGTCCATGCAGGGCAGGTCGTCGAGGAACAGCGATGCGGCATGCACCATCTCCAGCGCGCAGGCCACGTCCAGCAGACCGCGCGGGTCCGCGCCGAGCCCGCGTGCCGCGAGCAGCACCATCATCGGCCGCACGCGCTTGCCCGGGGCCAGCACGCCGTAGCGCATCGCCGCGGCCACGCCGCCACGCTCTCCGCGGGCGTCCGGCAACAACTCGCCGAGCCGCGTTTCCACTGCCGAGCGGAGTTCGCGGATCAGGGACTCCGGCGTGCTGGCACGCGGCGCGGCAGTGGCCGGCGCCGCAGTCGTGGCGGGCAGGGGAACGAGCATGGATGGATCGGGAAATGAAAGGCGTGGGTGACCGTGACGGCCGCGATGGCACACCTTAGTCATTAAAGCGCGGCCGCATGCGCGCTTGCGGCCAACTCGCGCCCGTGTCCTACAGCCCTGCCCCCGCACAATCAACGGCGCGCGCCTTCTTGCGAAAGCAGCGCCGCACGCCCATGCACTTCGCCTTCGTCGCCCCCCCCTTCACCAGCCACGTGCGCGCTCTGGAAGCGCTGGGCACGGTGCTGCTCGACCGTGGGCACCGCGTGTCCTGGATCGACCGGGCCGACACGGCGCGGCAGTTGCGCGATCCGCGCATCGGCTTCCATGCGGTCGGTGCGTCCACCCATCCGCCGGGCAGCGTCGAGGCGGTGGTCGCGCGGGCCGCGAACCCCGGCGGGCCGCTGGGCCTGCGGCGCGTGATCGGCGACGTCGCGGGCGCCACCGACATGCTGTGTGCGGAGGCGCCGGCGGTGCTCGAGCGCATCGGCGCCGATGCCATCGTGGCCGACCAGATGGAGGCCGCCGGCGGCCTGCTCGCCGATGGGCTGGGCCTGCCCTTCGTTTCGGTGGCCTGCGCGCTGCCCGTGAACCGCGATCCGCGCATTCCGCTGCCGGTGATGCCCTGGGGCTACGCGGCCGACGCGCGCGGCGAGCGCCTGAACGAGGGCAGCAGCCGCGTGTACGACTGGCTGATGGAGCCGCACAACGCGGTGATCCGGCGGCATGCGGCGCACTGGGGACTGCGGGGCCGCCGCACGCTGGCCGATTGCCTCTCGCCGCTTGCCCAGCTGAGCCAGACCACGGCGGGCTTCGATTTCCCGCGCGCGGCCCCGGAGCCGCATTTCCACCACGTCGGGCCGCTGCGCGGCGCGCGCACCGAGGAGCCCGCGCTCGATCTGCCGCTGGATGCCGCGCGCCCGTTCGTGTTCGCCTCGCTCGGCACGCTGCAGGGCGGCCGGTTCGCGCTCTTCCAGCGCATCGCGCACGCCTGCCGTGCCGAGGGAGTGCAGCTGCTGATCGCCCACTGCGACCAGCTCGATGCCGCCCAGGCGGACGCGCTGCTGCGCTGCGGCGCCACCGCGGTGACCGGCTTCGCGCCGCAGCGCGCCGCGCTGGAGCGGGCCGATGCGGTGGTCACCCATGCGGGCCTGAACACCGCACTCGACGCGCTGGAGGCCGGCACGCCGCAACTGGCGCTGCCGATCGCGTTCGACCAGCCGGGCGTGGCCGCGCGCATCGTGCATGCGGGCACCGGCGTGAAGCTGCTGCCGCCGCTCGCCACGGTGGCGGCGCTGCGGCGCGCGCTGCGGCGGCTGCTGGACGCGCCTGAATTCGCGCGGCGCAGCCGGGTGCTCGGCCAGGAGATCGCCGCCGCCGGCGGGGCGCAGCGCGCGGCGGACCTCGCGGAGGCCGCGCTGCATGCGCGCCCCGCGGTGCAGGCGCCATCCGTGCACGGCGCGGTGGGGTGACCGGCATGCCGCCCAGCGCCGCTCCCGACGCCGACCTGCTCCTCGTGGGGGGCGGCCTGGCGAACGGCCTGCTGGCCTGGCGCCTGCGCCGCGCTCACCCGGCGCTGCGCGTGCTGGTGCTGGAATCCGGCCCCACGCTGGGCGGCAACCACACCTGGTGCTTCCACGCGTCCGACCTGTCGCCGCCGCAGCAGCACTGGGTGCAGCCCTTCGTCGCGCACCACTGGCCGGCGCACGAGGTGCGCTTTCCCGGCTACCGGCGACGCCTGGACGGCGACTACGGCTGCGTCACTTCCGCGCGCTTCGACACCGTGCTGCGCGGCGCGATCGGCGCCTCGGCGCGCACGGACTGCGCCGTGGCCTCGGTCGGGCCGGACCATGCCGTGCTCGCGGACGGCAGCGTGCTGCGTGCGCGGGCCGTGATCGACGCGCGCGGCGTGCCGCCCGCCGACCACCTCGCGCTGCGCTTCCAGAAATTCCTGGGCCAGGAACTGCGGCTGGCCGCGCCCCACGGCCTCACCGCGCCGGTCCTGATGGACGCCACCGTCGACCAGGTGGACGGCTACCGCTTCGTCTACCTGCTGCCGTTCTCGCACGACACGGTGCTGGTCGAGGACACCGTCTATGCCGATGGCGCGGCGCTGCCGCGCGACCTGCTGCGCGGCCACATCGCCGACTATGCACGCGCCCGCGGATGGACCGTGCGGGAGGTGCTGCGCGAGGAAGAAGGCGTGCTGCCGATCGCGCTGGCGGGCGATGCGCGCGCGCTCTGGGCTGCGGCCGGCGGCGTGCCGCGTGCCGGGCTGGCGGCGGCGCTCTTCCATCCGACCACCGGCTACTCGCTGCCCGAGGCCGTGCGCCTCGCGGACCACCTCGCGGCGCAGCCGCTCGCCACCTTCCACGATCCGGCGCGGCTGTTCGGCGCCGTGCGGGCCCATGCGCTGCGCCACTGGCGCGCGAACGGCTTCTTCCGGATGCTCAACCGCATGCTGTTCCTGGCCGCGGAACCCGCGCAGCGGCGCGTGGTGATGGAGCGGTTCTACCGCCTGCCCGCGCCGCTCGTCGCGCGCTTCTACGCCGGCCGGCTGCGCACGGCCGACAAGCTCCGCATCGTGACCGGCCGCCCGCCGGTGCCCATCCGGTCCGCGCTGCGGGCCGTGCTGCTTCCCGTCCCTGCCGCCGGCGGGCCCCCTCCACCTTCGCACGCCGCCGACCTTCCATGAACCCAGCCCCGCACCACCCGTCTTCCACGACGTCCTCTCCGCACTCCACGGCCGCGGTGATCGGCTCCGGCTTCGGCGGGCTCGCGCTCGCGATGCGCCTGCAGGCCGCGGGCGTGCAGACCACGGTGTTCGAGTCGCGCGACAAGCCCGGCGGACGGGCCTACGTCTACCACGACCAGGGCTTCACCTTCGACGCGGGCCCCACCGTCATCACCGACCCGTCGGCGCTCGAAGAGCTGTTCGCGCTCTCCGGCCGGCGCCTGTCCGACTACGTGGAGCTGCTGCCGGTGGAGCCCTTCTACCGCCTCTGCTGGGAAGACGGCTCCACCCTCGACTACGCCAACGATCAGGAGGCGCTCGACGCCCAATTGCGGGCACTCTCGCCCGCCGACGTGGAGGGCTACCAGCGCTTCCTCGCCTATTCGCGCGCGGTGTTCGAGGAGGGCTACCGCAAGCTCGGCACCGTGCCCTTCCTGCAGTTCCGCAACATGGTGGCCGCGGGCCCCGCGCTGGTGCAATTGCAGGCGTGGCGCAGCGTGTACTCCAAGGTCGCCTCCTTCATCGAGAACGAGAAGCTGCGGCAGGCGTTCTCCTTCCATTCCCTGCTGGTCGGCGGCAACCCGTTCGAGACCAGTTCGATCTACGCGCTGATCCACGCGCTGGAACGCGAATGGGGCGTGTGGTTCCCGCGCGGGGGCACGGGCGCGCTGGTGCAGGCGATGGTGCGCTGCTTCGAGGACATGGGCGGCACCCTGCGGCTCTCGACCCCGGTGGAGCGCATCGAGGTGGAGGGCGGGCGCGCGACGGCCGTGGTGTCCGGAGGCGTGCGGCATGCGGTGGACCAGGTGGCCTCCAACGCCGACGTGGTGCACACCTACGACCAGTTGCTGGGCCACACCCCGCGCGGCGCGGCGGAAGCCCGGCGGCTGCGGCGCAAGCGGTTCAGCATGTCGCTCTTCGTGGTGCACTTCGGGCTCTCCAGGCCGCAGCCGCAGCTGCGCCACCACACCGTGTGCTTCGGGGCGCGCTACCGCGAGCTGATCCACGACATCTTCCACGGCAGCGCGATCCCGGAAGATTTCTCGCTCTACCTGCACACGCCCTGCGCCACCGATCCCTCGCTCGCGCCGCCCGGCTGCTCCAGCCACTACGTGCTGGCCCCCGTGCCCCACCTCGGCAATGCGCCGGTGGACTGGTCGGTGGAAGGCCCGCGGCTGCGCGAGCGCATCTTCGACTACCTGGAGCAGCACTACATCCCGGGCCTGCGCGACAGCCTGGTGACGAGCCGCATCTTCACGCCCGAGGATTTCCGCGGCGAACTGAACGCGCACCTGGGCTCGGCGTTCTCGCTCGAACCCGTGCTGACGCAGAGCGCCTGGTTCCGCACCCACAACCGCGATGCCGCCATCCCCAACCTGTACGTGGTGGGCGCGGGCACGCACCCCGGCGCGGGCGTGCCGGGCGTGGTGGGCTCCGCCAAGGCCACCGCGGGCCTGATGCTCGAGGAGTTCGCATGACGGCCGGCCCGCTGGTGCACGACCGCCGCGTGGTGGCCCACGGCGCCGCGGCGATCCGCAACGGCTCGCAGAGCTTCGCGGCGGCCGTGCGGCTGTTCTCGCCCGAGGTGCGCGACAGTGCCGTCATGCTCTATGCCTGGTGCCGCCACTGCGACGACGTGGTGGACGGCCAGACGCTCGGCCAAGGCCAGCGCGGCGGGCAGCGGGCGGACGGTGCCGTGCGGCTCGCGGGCCTGCGGCAATCGACCCGCCTCGCCTGCGACGGCCGGCCGCCCGGCGATCCGGTGTTCATGGGACTGGCCGAAGTGGTGCGCCGCCACCGGCTGGCGCCGCGCCACCTGGAGGCGCACCTCGACGGCTTCGCGATGGACGTGGCCGGCCACCGCTACGCCACCTTCGACGACACGCTCGCCTATTGCTGGCGCGTGGCGGGCGTGGTCGGCGTGATGATGTCGCAGGTGATGGGCCGCAGCGACGCAGCCACGCTGGACCGGGCCTGCGACCTGGGCATGGCCTTCCAGCTCACCAACATCGCGCGCGACATCGTCGAGGATGCCGCGATCGGCCGCGTCTACCTGCCCGCCGACTGGCTGGCCGCCGAGGACATCCCGTCCGGCGCATCGCTGGACGACCCGCGGCACCGCGCGGCGCTCGCCCGCATCGCAGATCGGCTGGTGCTGGCGGCCGAGCCCTACTACGACTCCGCGCTGGACGGCCTGCCCGCGCTGCCGCTGCGCTCGGCCTGGTCGATCGCCACGGCCCGCAGCGTCTACCGGTCCATCGGCCGCAAGGTGCGCTCCCGCGGGCCCTCGGCCTGGGACACCCGTGCGCGCACCA
Source organism: Acidovorax sp. PRC11 (assembly GCF_031844105.1). NCBI lineage: Bacteria > Pseudomonadati > Pseudomonadota > Betaproteobacteria > Burkholderiales > Comamonadaceae > Acidovorax > Acidovorax sp. PRC11. Next base: position 68,974 of record NZ_JAUZUQ010000020.1, read on the forward strand.
ACGGCGCCGAGAAAGCCTGGTGGGTGGCCGCCGCGGCGGCGCAGGCCGTGGCCTCGCGCGTGCGCCGCACCACGGGGCGCGATGCGCACCTCTTCAGCCGCCCGGCCTGAAGCGGATCGCGCGGTCCCGGACGCCCGCAGGTGCGCTCAGGGCCGGCGCGCGTCCTGGCGCCGGGCCTGAGCCTGCACTTGCGCCTGCGCGACCTGCAGCTGCTGCTTCAGGCGATCGGGCGCCGGCGCCCACAGGAAGCCGAACGACACGCAGCCCTCGCGCCCGTGCACCGCATGGTGCAGTCGGTGCGCCTGGTAGAGCCGCTTGAGGTAGCCGCTGCGGGGCACCCAGCGCCAGGGCCAGCGCTGGTGCACCAGCCCGTCGTGCACGAAGAAATACAGCGCGCCGTAGAGCGTCATGCCCGCGCCGATCCACTGCAGCGGCCAGCGGCCGGAGGTGCCCAGCGCGATCAGCACGATGGCGACGCCCGCGAACACCACGGCGTACAGGTCGTTCTTCTCGAACAGGCCGTGGCGCGGCTCGTGGTGCGAGCGGTGCCAGCCCCAGCCCCAGCCGTGCATCACCCAGCGGTGCGCCGCCCAGGCGAACACCTCCATGCCCGCGACGGTGGCCAGGACGATGCCGGCGGCAGACAGGGCCGCGTTCATGGCGTGCGGCGGTTCCGCGCGGGGCTCCGCTCGGAGGAAAGGAAGGAGACGGGGTGCATCCGGGGCATGCTATCGGAAAGTCCGCGCAGCGCGGCCAGGAACGTGGTCACGGGCCGCTCAGGTCGCGGGGCCGAAGCCGAACAGCGTGCGCTTTTTCGGCGCGGCGTCGCCATTGGCCTGCCCGTCTTCCGCATCGGCGTCCGGATCGGCATCCGCCTCGTCGTCCACCGCCTTGCGCGGCCCGGTGTCCAGGTCCTCGGCCAGCGCCTGCAGCGCGAGCAGCCCATTGGCCATCGCCTGCCGGTAGGTGCCGGCCGGGGCCGCCGAACGGTCCAGCTCGGCCCAGCGTCCGCGCGCGTCGCGCTCGGCGAGCACCCAGCGGAAGTCGCCGTCGGCGGGTTCTTCCACGTGGAGGGCGATGGGGCGCAGCGCGGTCGGCATTCCGCCAGCATAGGCGATGCCGGCCCCCGCCAACGCGGCCGCAGCGTCCGGCGATGCCTACCCTTGCGGCAAGCCGCCGCCTACACGCCTCCCGCGCGGCGCTGGCGACACTGGAACCCCCGGATTTCGGCATCGGAGAACCCCCATGGCCACTGGAAGCCGCACCCTCTGGAAAGGCGCCATCACCTTCGGACTGGTCCACATCCCCGTCGGGCTGCACACCGCCGCGACCGAACAGGGCGTGGATTTCGACTGGCTCGACAAGCGCACCATGGACCCGGTGGGCTACAAGCGCATCAACAAGAAGACCGGCAAGGAAATCGACAAGGACAACATCGTCAAGGGCGTGGAGTACGAAGACGGCCAGTACGTCGTCATCAGCCCCGACGAGATCGAGGCCGTCTTCCCCAAGACCACGCAGACCATCTCCATCGAGCGCTTCATCGACGCGAACGAGATGCCGTTCATCTTCCTGGAGCGGCCCTACTACGTCGCGCCCGTGAACAAGAGCGACCGGGTCTATGCGCTGCTGCGCGAGACGCTCATCGCCACCGGCAAGATCGGCCTGGCCAAGGTCGTCATCGCCACCAAGCAGCACCTGGCCGCCCTGGTGCCCTCCGGGCCCGCGCTGGTGCTCAACCTGCTGCGCTGGGGCGACGAGGTGAAGACGCTCGACTCGCTCGATCTGCCGCCCGCGGGCAAGAAGAGCCTCAGCGCCGCAGAACTCAAGATGGCCCGGCAGCTCGTCGAGGAAATGTCCGGCCCCTGGGACCCGGCCGACTTCAAGGACGAGTTCCGCATCCAGGTGATGAAGCTCGTCGAGAAGAAGGCGAAGGCCGGCGAGGCCAAGACGGTGTTCGATCCCGAGGAGGAAGCCCCGCAGACCGGCGAGGTGATCGACCTCACGGCGCTGCTGCAGCGCAGCCTCAAGGGTGGTGCAAGCGGTGGCAGCGGCGGAAAGAAGGCTCCTGCGCGCAAGGCGCCCGCTAAGAAGGCGGCCGGCAAGACGGCGGCGCGCAAGCGGGTAACGGCGAAAGCGGAGAAGGACGACAAGGAGAACGCAAAGGAAAAGGAGAGGAAGGCGGCTTGAACGCCGAGGCCCATGGCCCAGGCGAGCCACCTCGCACGCCGGATGGCCGCTACCTCGTCGTGCGCGGCCGGCTCTGGCGCCTGTCCAACCCGGCGCTCGCGCCGGAGACGCGCGAGGCACTCGTCGCCGAACTCATGGCGGCGCGGCGCGACGTCGGGGTGCAGGGCCGTGCCGGCAACCGGCAGGCCGTTCGCGAAGCCCGTGCGCGTGTAAACCGTGCCAAATGGGCGCTGGGCGAGCGTGGGCCGGTGTGGTGGAGCGACGGCACGCCGGACATGAACCGCAAGCTGGTGAAGAACACGCCGTATGCGGCGTGGTTCGAGGGGCTGTGCTCGGTGTGACCGGGCTTCAGGCAAGGACGACGGATTCGGCAGGTCATGAGGACTGGCTTCCCCGGGCACTTTTTTCTGCGTTGTTTGCCGTTTCATGCGCCGCCAATACCGGCACCGCTTTTCAGCAAAACTGCTCGCCCGTCGAAGCTGGCCAGGCTCCCGCAGCATCAAAAAATGGTCCATCCGGTATGGGTGGTCAGCAGCTCCAGCGCCCTGGCGCCTGCCTGCGAGTTGCCGGCCCGGTCCAGTGCGGGCGACCAGACGCAGACCCCGCACCGGTTCGGCATGACGGCCACGATCCCGCCCCCGACTCCGCTCTTCACCGGCAACCCGATGCGGAAGGCGAAGTCCCCCGCCGCATCGTAGGTGCCGCACGTCAGCATCAAGGCATTGACACGCTTGGCGTGGGCGGCCGGCAATATCTGTTCGCCGGTCCGGGGATCGCGCCCGCCGCATGCGAGGAACGTCACCGCGCGCGCCAGTTCCTCGCACGTCATTTCGATGGCGCACTGCCTGCAGTAGGCGCCCAGCACCTGGTCGACCGGGTTCCGGATGTTCCCGTAGCTCTGCATCAGGTGGAGCATGGCTGCATTGCGCCCGCAGTGGTTCCGCTCGGAGCGGGCGACACGCTCGTCGAAGTGGATCAACCGGCGTCCGTCGAGCCGGCTCAGGAACTGCGCCACCGCGTTTTCGGGAACGGCATAGTGGGAGCACAGCACGTCGCTCACCACCAGCGCGCCGGCATTGATGAACGGATTGCGCGGGTGGCCTTTCTCCGCATCCAGCTGGACGAGCGCGTTGAAGGGAGCGCCGGACGGCTCGCGCCCTACCCGGGCCCACAGGTCGTCCCCCTCCGTCTGGATGGCGAGTACCAGGGCGAACAGTTTGGAAATGCTCTGCACCGAAAAGGGCGTGGCGGCCTGCCCCACCGTTTCGACCTCTCCGTCCGGCGTGGCGATCGCCATGCCGAACTGGTCGGGCGCCACCTTCGCCAGTTCGGGGATGTAATCCGCGACGCGTCCCTCGCCCAGCGTGGGCCGCAGCAACGCATCGATCTGTGCCAGCAGGTCGCGGTAGTGCGCCATGCTCAACGCAGGCCCGGCAGGCGGGCCGAACCGGCGGGGCCGATCGAAAAAGCGGCGACGGCGGCCGAAAGCCGTTCGGCTTCGTCCCGCAGGGAAGCGGCCGAATGGGCCGACAGCTCGACCAGCGCGGCGTTCTGCTGGGTGACGCGGTCGATGCGGTGGATTTCGTCGCTCATGTGGCCGAGGCTGGCGCTCTGCTGCGTGGTCGACGAGGTGATTTCTTCCATGAGATCGGCGACCTGCCGGGTGGAACGAACGATTTCCTGCATGGTGGTCCCCGTTGCGGCCACGAGTTCGGAGCCGCCCTGCACGTCCCGCACGGACGCCTCGATCAGAGCGCGGATCTGGCCGGACGCCTCGGCGCTGCGCCGGGCCAGCGTCTGAACCTCGCCTGCCACCACGGCGAACCCACGCCCGTGCGTGCCGGCACGGGCTGCCTCGATCGCGGCATTCAGCGCCAGGATATGGGTCTGGAATGCGATGGAGTCCATGACGGACGTGATGGCTGCGACGCGCTGGGCGCCCGCCGAAATCCCCTCCATCGTGCCCATCACCCGGGTAACCAGGTCTCCGCCCTCAAGCGCCACCCGGGAGGCAGCGGCGGCCAACTCGTCGGCGGTCTGAGCAGAAAGCGCGTTCTGGCGCACGGCGACGGCCAGCTGGTCCATGCCTGCCGCGGATTTCTGCAGGCTGGCCGCCTGCAGATCGGTGCGGTCGCGGAGATCGCCGTTGCCTGCCGCGATGTCTTGCGAAGCATGGGCGATGCGCTCGCTGGAAAGCCGGATGCCTCCCACGAGCCCGCGCAGGTGTTGCTGCATCGCGGCCATGGCACCTATGAGCCGTCCCAGTTCATCGGTGCCATGGCCCGGGACCGGCGTCGTCAGGTCGCCTTCCGCGATCCGCCGGGAAATATGGATGGCCACCGACGCCGGCCGGACCACGCTCTGCGTCAGCCGCCATGCGAAGAATGCGCTGAGCAGCACGGACACGAGGGATACCGCCGCGAGCACCTGCCGGGCACGGCGCTCCACGGCCAGCGCTTCCTCGTAGGCGGCTGCGGTCATACCGGTCTTGAGCGCGACCAGTGCCGCGACCCCCTGCTGCCACTGCAGCTCCACGGGCCGGACGTCCTTCATCAGGATCTGGATGGCTTCGATGCTTGACCCCTGCACGGCCAGATCGGAAACCTGGCGCATGGGCGGCAGGGTCCGTGCGCGGAACGTCCGGATGCCGTCCAGCAGCCCGGTTTCCGCGGCCGTGGCCTGCGACGCGTCCATCGCGGCAGCCAGCCGCGATTCGTTCTCCATGTACTGCGCGGTGGCGTCTCCCAGCAGCCGGGCCTCGCGGTCGATCTCCTTGAGGTCGGTCAGCAGGGTCAGCGTGCGGAGCGTGCTGCCCATGGTTGCGACCGAGGAGATCATCTGGTTGGCCAGGCCGACCTGTGCGTTGTGGATTTCCACGATGCCGCGCATGTGGGCGGCGATGGCGGACATGAGCCAGGACGAGGTTCCGGCCACGGCCAGCAGCAGCGCGACGATCAGGGCGAACGCGCCGGCGAACCTGCGCCAGAGGAAGCCCGGGGCCCGCTGCCCGCGCCGGGCCGGGCCGGGCCCGGCCGTGAAGGATGGATGGCTGTTCACGGGTGCCTTTCGCCGAATGAGGTCTTATTGCGCGAACGAGCCGTCGGCCCGCAGCATCGTCAGCTCGACGTAGGTGGATCCGGAGCGGCTCCCGCCGGTGAAGTCGATCACATAGCCGCCGAGGTCCGTCTTTCCGGAACTGCCGAGGGCGCGGGCCAGGCTCGCACGCGTGACGTCTCCCTCGGTGCGGCGCAGCACCGAGAGCAGGAACGTCGCGTTGATGAAGCCCTCGAATTCCACGAAGCTCGGACTGGCATCGCCCCCCCGCTGGGATACCAGCGACAGGTACTGCCGCACCAGGGGTGAACTGGGCCTGAACGGGGAGGGAACGAGCTGGGAGACCACGACACCCGACACCAGCGGCCCCAGTTCCGCATGCAGCTGGTGGCTGCTCACGAGGCTGCGGGCGAGATAGATCGGGCGCCGGGCCGCCCCCGCTGCCTGGCTGCGGATGAAGCGCACTGCGTCGGATCCCGAGACCCCCAGGATGATCGCGTCCTCGCCGTTCACGGCGAGCGCCTGGGCCGCCTTTTCCGCTTCGCCCCCGACCTCCATCGCAGCCGCCGAGGCGAGCCGCGTGCCGGTGCGGGCCAGCCGGCGCTCGACTTCGGCGCGGAATTCGTTGCCCACCTCGTTGGCGTAGTAGACCAGCCCCACCCGCGCGTATCCCACGGTGGAGGCATAGTTGGCCAGGGCATTCAACTCATCCGAGAAGCTCGCGCGGGTCACGAACAGCAGCGGATCCGTTTGCCGGTACAGGCTCGAATGCCCGGTATACGGACCGACGAAGGGCACCCCCGCACGGGACGCGATCGGCAGGCTGGCCAGCACCGTGTTGGTGAACATGTGGTTCAGGAAGCAGACCGCCTTGTGCTCGTGGATCAGCGCCCTGGCGTTGCTTTCCGCCCTGTCGGCGGCATAGGCATCGTCGAGGGTGACCAGCCGGACCTTGCGCCCGGCGACGCCGCCCTGGCGGTTCGCCGCGTCGAAGGCCAACAGGGCTCCGTTGCGGTAGTCGCGCCCCAGCGCGGCGAACGGGCCGCTCAACGGCGCCGATTGCCCGACCACGATGTCGGAAGCGGGCATGGGGGTGAGTGCAGGCGGCGCGGCGCGGGCCGGCAGCATCGCCGACGCGGCAAGCGCGAGGGCGAGAGCGGTCAGGGAGGCTGTGCGGTACGACATGGCGGACGGCCGTTGGTGGATCGGACGGTGCGGCACCCGGGGCGGGTGCCGCTGCGCTCACGGCTGCACGATCGCGTCGAACGCGTAGGTCCGCTCTTCGGCCCGGCCGGCGAGCCGGACGTTCTTCCGGGCGCCCCATACGTTCACCTGGTGGTGCAGGGGAATGATGGCGAAATCCCGCATCGCCAGTTCCGTGGCCTGCTGCAGCAGCTTGTCCCGCTCGGCATCGCCCAGGGTCGCCATCGCCTTGTCGAGCAGCGCATCGACCTTGGCATTGCTGTAGCCCCCGGAGTTGAAGGCGCCCAGGCCCTTGTCCTTGTTCCGGGTCGCCAGCAGCGCACGCAGGGGCGACGAGGCTTCTGCGGTGTCGGGCACCCAGCCGGACATGGACACCGAGTAGTCCCCGCGGTTGTTGCGGGGGAAGAACACGGCCGCTGGCTGCGCTTCGACTTTCACGGAAATGCCACCCCGGCCCAGCATCTGGGCCAGGGTCTGCAGGATCTGGTCGTCCTGGACGTATCGGTTGTTGGTGCCGTGCAGGGTGATCCCGAACCCGTTCGGAAGCCCGGCCTCGGCGAGTAGCTTCTTCGCACCCTCCACGTCGGGGCCGGTCACCTTGAGCGCTTCCGAATACCCGACGAGCCCTGGAATCATGGGTTGCGCTGCCGGCCGGGACGCCCCCTCCATGACCCGGCTGCGGATCATCTCCCGGTCGATCAGGCGGGAGATCGCCTCCCGCACCCTCACGTCCTTGAGGGGGTTGCCGGGCAGCGGCTTGCCGTCGCGGTCCGTGACGAAGGGGCTCTGGTCCCGCGCCACGTCCAGATAGAGGAATACGAGGCGCGTGCTGGCGGATTGCACCACCGCGAGGTCGGGAGAATTGCTGAGGCGCTTGAGATCCGCCACCGGCACGGCGTCCATCATCTGGATGTCGTTGGACAGCAGGGCCGCCACGCGGGCTGCGTCGTTCGTGAGAATCTTGAATGTCAGATTTTTCGCAAAAGGCTTCTTCCCCCAATAATCTTCGTTCCGCGTGAGCTCCACGCGGTCTCCGCGGGAATATTTCGCCAGCTTGTACGGCCCCGTGCCGATGGCAGCCTTGCCGGAATTGAAATCGCTGGAGTTCGCACCCGTGGCATTCTTCTTCGACAGGATATGGACCACGGCCATGTCATTGGGCAGCAGCGGATACGGCCGGGCGGTCTTGAACCGGACGGTGAGCGGATCGACGACCTGCACCTCCGCGATTTCCTTGGTGTAGACGGAAAATCCGCCGGGTGAATCCTTGATATTGGGAACCCGCTGAATGGAGAACGCCACGTCTTCGGCAGTGAAAGGAGACCCGTCGTGGAATTTCACGCCGGGACGCAGCTTGAATTCCCAGGTCAGCTCGTCGATGGCGGCCCACGACAGCGCCAGTCCAGGCAGCATGCGCAGCTTGTCGTTGCGCTCGATCAGGCGACCGAAAACATGATCCGCGATATTCTGATTGGGAGAATAGAGATGGTAATGCGGATCGATCGATGTCACGTCGGCAGAAACACCCACGCTCATGTTCTGCGCCGATGCAACGCCGGCACCCATGGAAATCAGGACGGCCGCCAGTATTTTTCCGAGTCTCGCTGTGGTCATTTTATTCTCCGCTTCTCAGTTGAGGGACAAGAGAAGTGTGTCATGCGCCTCCCGGCGGCTCAATCGACGAATATTCACTTTTGCATTCCATGCCGGAATGCCATCGGGGTTATTGGCAACTTCTCGGTATTAACCCGCAAAACCCCGCGGAATGCCGCTGTCGATGACGCGGTCCAGGAATGCCTCGCAGGCGGCGAGCTGCGCCAGAGAAACGAACTCGTCAGGGCGATGGGCCTGCTCGATGCTTCCGGGGCCGCAAATGATGGTGCGAATACCTGCGTTCTGGAAAAGCCCAGCCTCGGTGCTGTAGGCCACCCTCTGGAGGCGGTCGCTGGAGGTCATCTCCTGCATGAAGGCCACCAGCGGGTCGGAGGGCGGGATCGCGAACGGCGGGGAATCGTTCACGAGCGTCCATTCGATGCTGCCCGAGTCGTCCCCGGCTCGCATCTTCGGAAGAATGTGGGCATCTCCGTGGGAGCGCAGCCGGTCGAACAGGCCTTCCGCATCCTGCCCGGGAAGGTAGCGCGCCTCCACGTTGAAGCGGCAGTCCCCCGGTACCGTGTTGGGGGCGATGCCGCCGGCGACCATGCTGCATTGCAGGGTCGTGTAGGGCAATTCGAATCCCGGATCGCGGTACCCGCTTCCCGCCTCCATCCCGGCGAGGCGCTGCACCTGGGCGATCAGATGGGCACCATGCTCTATGGCGTTAATGCCGAGGTCCGTGCGGGACGAGTGGGCTTCGCGGCCACGGACGCGGCAGCACATTTCCCTGCGGCCCTTGTGCGCCACGACCAGACCCATCATCGTGGGCTCGCCCACGATGCATGCCGCGGGGCGGATCCGCCGGTCCGCGAGGTCGGCCAGCATGTCCCGCACGCCGATGCAGCCGACCTCCTCGTCGTACGACAAAGCCAGGTGGAAGGGCGCGGGCGACCCGGCCGCGAGCATCCGCGGAACCGCCGCCAGCACGCAGGCGATGAAGCCTTTCATGTCGCACGCGCCGCGGCCGTAGACGTTCCCGTCGCGCACGTGTGCAGTGAACGGGCTGGAGGCCCAGTTCTGGCCGTCGACCGGCACCACGTCGGTGTGTCCCGAGAAGATCCATCCGGGCAGCGGACCGCCGCCGATGGTGGCGAAGAGGTTGGCCTTGCGCTTCTCCGCATCGAACGTCAGCCGCAGCTCCGCGCCGAAGGGCGCAAGATAGTCCTGCACCCAGCGGATCAGTGCGAGATTGGAGTTGCGGCTCGTCGTGTCGAACGCGATGAGGGTCTCGAGGATCGAGAGCGTCGACGCCGACGGCATGGCCTGGGCGGGTTCCGATGGTGTCATGGCGTATCGTTGAGATGGCATGCCGACAGGTGGCCGTCCTCGAGAGGCACCAGCGCGGGCACCTCCTGCGCGCAGCGCGGCATCGCGTGCGGACAGCGCGGATGGAAATGGCAGCCGGAGGGAGGATTGAGCGGGGACGGAATCTCTCCGCGGATGGCGATGAACTGCTTCTTGCGCACCTCCAGGGTGGGCGCCTCGGCCAGCAGCGCCCGCGAATAGGGATGGTTCGGCCGGGAGAACAGCGTCTCGGCATCGGCCGTCTCCACGATCCGCCCGAGGTACATGATCACCACCCTGTCGCTGATGTGGCGCACCACGCCGAGGTCGTGGCTGATGAACAGGTAGGTCAGGTCGAGTTCCTCGCGCAGCTTCATGAACAGGTTGATCACCTGGGCCTGGATGGAGACGTCCAGTGCCGCGACCGCTTCGTCGCACACGAGGAACTCCGATCGCAGCGCCAGCGCACGGGCGATGCCGACGCGGGCCCGCTGGCCCCCGGAGAACTGGTGGGGAAAGCGCTGGCCGACCGCCGGATCGAGCCCGACCTTCTGCAGCAGCTCCGCCACGAACCCGGTCTGCTCGCGGCGCCGCACCAGGCCATGGGCGACGGCGGCCTCGCCCACCAGGTCGTTCACGCGAAGGCGCGGGTTGAGCGACGCATACGGATCCTGGAACACCATCTGCATCTTGAGCTGCACGCGCTTGCGCTCGGCGGCCGGCAACTCCGCGATGGGAGTGCCCTTCCAGGCCACCTGCCCCCGCGTGGGGGAGTGGAGGCCGACCGCGACGCGGCCCAGCGTGGACTTGCCGCAGCCGGATTCACCGACGAGCCCGATGACCTCGCCCGCGCGGATCGCGAGGGAGGCATCCTGAACAGCGTGCACCACGGGGGGCGGGGATGCGAGGCCCAGGCGCACCGCAAGCTTGTGGGCAACGTCCTGCCGGCGCGTGAACTGCTTGGAAATCCCCCGCAGTTCCAGGAGGGGCGGACGTGCCGGTGCCATCGTCGTTGTCATTCGATCTCCGAAGCGGTGAAGGGAGCCCAGCACCGCACGATGCGGCGCTGCAGGTGTTGCGGCAGCGGCACCTGCCCGCAGTCGGACGACGCGGCCTTGCAGCGTTCACGGAACGCGCAGCCCGTCGGCAGCGACAGCAGCGCAGGCGTGGAGCCGCTGATCTGGTGGAGCGGCCTGCCGCGGGGATTGCGGCTCGGAAGGGAGTCGATCAGGCCCTGGGTGTACGGGTGCATGGGGTGTTCGAGAACGTCGCGGGTCGAGCCGTGCTCCACGATCTTTCCCGCATACATCACCGACACCGAGTCGGCCAGGCCGGCGACGACCGAGAGGTCGTGGGTGATCCAGATCAGCGACGTGCCCGTGTCGCGGCACAGCTTCTGCATCTCGAACAGGATCTGCGCCTGGATCGTGACGTCGAGCGCCGTCGTGGGCTCGTCGGCGATGATCAGATCCGGCTTGTTGAGCAGCGCGATGGCAATGGCGACGCGCTGCCTCATTCCGCCCGAGAACTGGTGGGGATACGACTCCAGCCGCTCGTCCGGTGCGGGAATGCCCACCTGCACCAGGGCGTCACGCGCGCGCTCCCGGGCGGCGCTGCGGCTGATCCGTTCGTGCGCCTGGACCGCTTCGATCATCTGGGTGTCGATCCGCAGTACGGGGTTGAGCGTCATCATCGGATCCTGGAAGATCATGGCGATGCGGTCGCCGCGGAGCTTGCGCAACTGCGCCTCGGGCATGCCGCGGAGGTCGCGGCCGCGGAACAGGATGCGGCCGCCCACGATTTCGCCGGGCTTGTCGACGAGTCCGACGATGGAGTAGCCGGTCATCGACTTGCCCGAGCCGGATTCGCCGACCAGCCCCATGACCTCGCCCGCACGCAGCGTGAAACTGACGTCGTCGACGGCTTTGGCGACACCGGCGCGGGTGAAGAAATAGGTCTTGAGCCCTTCGACCATGAGGGTGGGGGTGTTGTCGGTGTGGGGTGAGATGGTCATGTCACTGTTTCTGCAACCGGGGGTTGAGCACATCGCGCAATTGATCGGCCACGAGGTTGATGCTGACGATGAGCATCAGCAGGGCCACGCCGGGAAAGAAGCTCATCCAGTACTTGCCGGAGAGCATGTGCTGGAAGCCGTTGGCGATCAGCAGCCCCAGCGACGGCTCGGTGATCGGCAGGCCCAGCCCCAGGAACGACAGCGTGGCCTCCAGCGAGATCGCGGCAGCGACCTGGAGCGCGGCCACGACGATGAGCGGGGGCAGGCAATTGGGAAGCAGGTGGCGCAGCAGGATGCGGATGTGCGAGAGGCCCTGCAGGCGGGCCGCCTCCATGTATTCCTTGCGGCTTTCGACGATGGCGGCGCTGCGGGTGGTGCGCGCGTAGTAGGCCCACTGCACCGCGACCAGGGCGGCCACGATCTTCCCGGTTCCCTGGCCGAGCACCGCCAGCAGGACCAGCGCGATCAGGATGGCAGGGAAGGAGAGCTGGATGTCGGCGGCGCGCATGATCAGCGTCTCCGCCCATCCGCCCTTGTAGCCGGCGATCAGCCCGAGCACCCCGCCGATGGCCAGCGCGATGGCCGTGCTCGACAGCCCGACCAGCAGGCTGATGCGCAGTCCGTAGACGATGGCCGAGAACATGTCGCGACCCTGCTCGTCCGTTCCGAGCAGGTACGTCCTGCCGGGCCGGTCGGTCCAGGGGGTGTCGGGCGGCTGCCGGGAATCCAGCAGATTGAGCTGGGACAGGTCATAGGGCTGTTGCGGAGCGACCCACGGCGCGGCAATGGCACCGAGGGCGAATACGCACAGGACGAAGAGGCCGAGCAGGGCGATCCAGCTGTCCGCATACGAGCGGAACACCCGGGCGATTCCGGTATTCATGGGTATTTGAGGAAAGTAGGGGAAGTCAGGCGTCCGCGTCCGCCAGTCGGACCCGGGGATCGACGAGGGAATACACGATATCGACCGCCAGATTGATGAATATGAAAAGGCTGACGATGACCAGCAGATAAGCCACCACCACCGGCCGATCGAGCAGGTTGATCGACTCGATGAGCAGTTTTCCCATTCCAGGCCACGAGAATACCGACTCGGTCACCACGGCAAATGCGATGACGGAACCGAATTCAAGCCCCACCACCGTGATAATCGGAATCATGATGTTCTTCAACACATGCACGCCGACCACCCGGAAAGGCGACAGGCCTTTTGCCCGGGCGAATTTCACGTAATCCTGCAGCAGCGCCTCCCGGGCGCCTGCACGGGTGAGCCGGATGACCAGCGATACCTTGAACAACGCCAGGTTCAGCGCCGGCATGAGCAGGTGTTTCCAGCCGTCGAGCGTGAATATCGACAGGGGGATGCCCAGCACCTCCACGGTCTGGCCCCGGCCATTGGAAGGCAGCCAGCCCAGCTGCACGGACAGCACCATGATCAGCATCAGCCCCACCCAGAAGGTCGGCAGGGAGAAGCCGACGATCGACCCGGTCAGGATGGTTCTGCCAGCAACACTGTCCGGCCTCAGCCCCGCCCACAGGCCGAGCGGTATGCCGATCACCACCGCCATGGCCATGGCCACCACGGCCAGCTCGAGCGTCGCGGGCATGCGCTCGAGGATCAGGCTCGCCGCCGGCGTGTTATGGACGAACGAATTGCCGAGATTACCCGACAGTGCACGGGCCACGAAATGCCCGTATTGCACGGCCAATGGCTGATCCAGCCCCAGGGCAGCGGTCACCCGCTGCACTTCTTCCGCGTCCGCCTGCGGACTCAGCAATATGTCGATGGGATTGCCGATGGCGTATACGCCCACGAAAACCAGAACCGACATCAAGGCTATAACCAGCAGACTCTGCAGGCACCGCCGGAACAGGAAAACCGCCATTTCAAATCTCTTTGGAATCTTTGCAAATGGGATGTTAGGTAGAGCCGTGCGGGCGGACAAGTGACGTATATTCGCCTCCGCATTCCAAAACGTCATGTTAGTGGTAAACCCGTATGCGGCCGAACCTTCCGACGATCACTTCATTGCGCGTCTTCGAGGCGGCAGCCCGGCATTTGAGCTTCACCACCGCAGCCGATGAGTTGTTTCTCACGCAAAGCGCCGTCAGCAAACAGATCCGTGCCCTGGAGGAATGCCTGGACGTTCCGTTGTTCATCCGGGTCAACCGGGGCCTGGCATTGACCGCCCTGGGTTCGGCCTACCTCGATGACATCCGGCCGGTGCTGGACCAGCTCGTCGCCGCGTCGGCCCGCCTGACCGAGCGGCGCACGGCCCCTTCGACGCTGACCCTGCGGATGCTCGCGATCCTCGGCGACCGGTGGCTCCTGCCGAGATTCGGATCGTTCGCCCGGCAATATCCGCAGATCAGTGTCCAGTTCACGAGCCTGATGTCGAAGGACGGCCGCGAGCATGCCGATGCCGATGGCGAATTCCGGTTCGGCGACGGCAACTGGCACGGCTACCAGTCCGATTACCTTTTCGGACGCGAGATGCTGCTGGTGGCGTCGGAACATCTGCTGGCGCAGAACGAGGGACTGCAGCAACTATCGGACGTGGCCAAGTTTCCGCTGCTGCAGCATTTCCAGGCGCCCCAGGCGTGGACCGAATTCTTCGCGGATAACCGGGTGCTGCCGCCCCAGAACCCGCGCGTCATCCGCTACGAGTTCTATTCGACGCTGCTGCGGTCGGCCGCGGCGGGCATGGGGGTGGCGCTCGTGCCCTCCGAACTCGTTCAGGAAGAACTCAGTCGCGGCGACCTGATCAATCCGCTGACGGCGGGCTACACCAGCCGCAACGGCTACTATTTCGTCTTCCACGAACACCAACGGGCCAATCCCACGCTCGCGGCCCTGCGCAGCTGGCTGCAGTTGCAGGCCCAGGAAACCCGGGGAGAGCAGGTGGACGAGATCGTGGGAAGGTAGCCGTGACAGGGGCGAGCCGTCCGGTCCCGCGGCCTGCCGTTCATCGCGACACGGGCTCGCACGCGGCTTTCATTTTTCTCCCTTTTCATGCTCCACTACCACACCATCCCCGTCACCGCCTTCCAGCAGAACTGCTCGCTCGTCTGGTGCGATGCCACGCAAGCGGCCGCCGTGATCGATCCGGGCGGCGACCTCGACCGCGTGCTCGCCGAAGTCGAAGGCCGCGGCCTGCGGCTGGAGCAGATCTGGCTCACGCACGCCCACATCGACCATGCGGGCGGCGCGGGCGAGCTGGCCGAGCGGCTGTCGCTGCCGATCACCGGGCCGCACCCGGGCGACCAGTTCTGGATCGACGGGCTGCCGCAGCAGAGCGCGATGTTCGGTTTTCCGCCCGCGCGGCCGTTCGTGCCCACGCGCTGGCTGGGCGACGGCGACACGGTGCAGATCGGCCACGAGACGCTGCAGGTGCGCCACTGCCCGGGCCACACGCCGGGCCACGTGGTGTTCCATGCGCCGCAGATCCAGCGCTGCTTCGTGGGCGACGTGCTGTTCGCCGGCAGCATCGGCCGCACGGACTTCCCGCAGGGCAACCACCAGGACCTGATCGACAGCATCGTGCAGCGCCTGTGGCCCATGGGCGACGAGACGGTGTTCATTCCCGGACATGGGCCGGAGAGCAGCTTCGGCCGCGAGCGGCGCAGCAATCCCTTCGTGGGCGGGACCTGAGCGGCATTCCGCGGCGGGGACACGGCGAGGGCCACGGCCGGCCATCCACCCGGCCTTGATGCCGGTCAACGCCTCGAAGGCGGCATGCGGGCATCCTTTCCTGCAGGTCCGATGGTTCCGCGCAATCGGTAGTTTCCGATCCATGGCGGGCCACGGCCTTACCGTGAAAGAAAAGCCTCCGCCATGACGCCGTCGCCCGTCCCCCCGCATTCGCCTTCTCCCGCCGCTCCCATCACCTCGCAGCCCGAGCCCGACTCCCGTCGCAAGCTTGCCTACCTGCTGCTCGCCCTGGGTCTGTATGCCCTGGTGCTTGCGCTGCCGGCCCCGGCCGGGCTATCTCCCTCCGGCCAGGTCGCCCTGGGCTTGCTGGTGCTCGTGGTCACGCTGTGGATCAGCGAATGCGTCTCGCCCGCCAACAGCGCGGTGCTGCTCACCGGCATGGCGGTGGTGGGATTGATGGGCAAACCGCTCACGCCGGGGGCCAAACCCATGGGCTCCGCCGATGCGCTCACCGTGATGCTGGGCGGTTTCTCGTCCACGGCCGTGCTGCTGGTGGCCGCCGCGCTGTTCCTGGCCGTGGCGCTCAAGCACACGGGGCTGGACCGCCGGGTGGCGCTGCTGGTGATGAGCCGGGTCGGCATTTCGCCGGCCCGGCTCACGCTGGGCGCGATGCTGGTGGGCTTCGTGCTGGCGCTGTTCATTCCTTCCGCCACGGCGCGCGTGGGCGCGGTGATACCGATCATGGTGGGCATCACCGCGGCGCTCGGCCTGCCCGTGGGCAGCAGCCTGGGCGCCACGCTGATGATCGTGACGGCGCAGGCCTGCTCGATCTTCAACATCGCGGTGAAGACGGGTGCCGCGCAGAACCTCATCAGCCTGAACTTCATGCAGGGGGCCTTCGGCCACGGCGTGACCTGGGGGCAATGGTTCCTGGCCGCCCTGCCCTTCACCATCGGCATGTCCGTCGTGCTGTTCTTCGTGTCGCTGTGGCTGCTGCGCCCCGAGGTACCCGACTCCGAGGACGCCGCAGGCAACCTGCGCGAGCAACTGCGCGCGCTCGGCCCCGTCAGCGCTCCGGAGAAGCGCCTGATCGCGGTGGCGCTGCTGCTGCTGGTGCTCTGGTCCACGGAAGGCACGCTGCACCCGTTCGACACGACCACCACCACGCAGCTGGGCATCGCGCTGCTGCTCATGCCGCGCATCGGCGTGATGCACTGGGCGCAGGCCGAAAAGCTGGTGCCCTGGGGCACGGTGGTGCTGTTCGCGGCGTCGATCTCGCTGGGCACGCTGCTGCAGCGTACCGGGGCGGCCGGCTGGCTGGCCCAGCAGACGCTGGGGCAGTTGGGCCTCGAGGGACTTCCGGTGGTGGCGGTGATCGGCGCGCTGGCCGTATTCAGCATCGTGCTGCACCTGGGCTTCGCCTCTGCCACGGGCCTGGCCAGCACGCTGATACCCATCTTCATCGCCTTCGCGCAAACGCTGCCGGTTTCGAAGGAAACGGCCTTCGGCATCGTGCTCGTGCAAAGCTTCGTCGTGTCGTTCGGCTTCATCCTGCCGACGAATGCACCGCAGAACATGCTGTGCTACGGCACGGGCGCGTTCGGCACGCTGCAGTTCGCCAAGGTGGGGCTGGTGGTGACGATGGCAGGCCTGGCGCTCATCCTGCTGCTGTCGGCCACGCTCTGGCCGTGGATGGGCGTGCTCTGACGCCCCCAGGGGCCCGCGGACGAGGCGGCGGACCTACCCGCGGCGCGCGGCCTGGTAGAGCCCCTGCACGCGCGGAACGTTCTGCTCCAGCTCGCGGATGCGTTCCGGGCCGCTGGGGTGGGTGGAGAGGAACGCCAAGCCGCCCTGCCCGCCCGTCGCCTCGCCCATCTTGCGCCAGAGCGTCACGGCGGATTCGGGGTTGTAGCCGCCGCGGGCCGCCATCTCCAGCCCGACGAGGTCGGCCTCGGTCTCGTCGCTGCGGCTGAACTTGAGCGAGATCAATTGCGTGCCGAGGTTGGCCGCCGCGTTGCCCAGATCGCCCAGGCCCAGCAGCTGCGCGCCGAGCGACAGGCCCATGCTGGTGGCCTGCGTCTTGGCGAGGCGTGCGCGGGCATGTTCGCGCAGGGCGTGCGCCATCTCGTGGCCCATGACCATGGCGGCCTCGTCGTCGCTGAGCTTGAGCTGGTCGAGGATGCCCGTGTAGAAGGCGATCTTGCCGCCCGGCATGCAGAAGGCGTTGATCTGCTTGCTGCCGATCAGGTTCACCTCCCATCGCCATTGCCGCGCGCGATCGTTCCACTGCGCGGAGTACGGGATCAGGCGCTGGCTGATGCCGCGCAGGCGCACCAGCTGGGGATGCGTGTCGCCCGCGAGCGCGCGCTGCGCCTTGGCCTTGGCGAGCATCTGGTCGTACTGCTGGTCGGCGGCGGCCTCGAGCTGTTCGGCCGGGACGAGGCGCCGCATCTGCGAGGCGGAACCCACGTCCACCTGGGCCAGCGCGGACCCCGCCATGGTGGCGCCGGCCGCGAGCAGGAAGCCGCGACGCGCGTTCCACGGGCCCGAACGCAGGGCCGTGCAGAAGCGGCAGCCGGTGTCCACGTGAGGCAGGGCCGCGGACGCTCCATCGACGGCCGGAGAGAGGGAAGTCGGGTGGTGGTTCGGCATGATGGGCGGAAGTCTAGGGGAGCCGAACGCAGCCCGGCTGTAGGCGGGCTGCGCAAATGCCCGGGCACCCGAGGCCGTATGCGAAGCCTTTTCTGGCAGCCCTTTGCGCTCAGGCCCCGTCCATCGCTGCGGCGGCGGCCTTGGTGCGCTTCGCCGCGCGCATCTCCGCCCAGACCACGATCAGCAGCCCGCCGAGCACGCCCGCCAGCCCCCAGGTCGCCATCGCCGACGGCGTCTCGCCCACCACGGCCACCGCCAGCGCGAAGGCCGTGACCGGCTCGGCGAGCGCCAGGGTGACGCCCGTGGCGCCGCTGATGTGCCGCAGCGCATGCGTGAACAGCAGGTAGGCGAGCCCGGTGGCCACCAGCCCCAGGTACAGCACCACGCCCCAGGTGCGCGCCGAGCCCGCGAGCGGGCCGGCGAGCGCGAAGGCGGCGGGCAGCGAGATGAGCGCGGCGGTGCCGAACACCGCCAGGTTGACGGCGCCCGGCGCCGCGCGTGCGGCCAGCTTCTGGTTGAGCAGCGCATAGGCGGCATAGCTCAGGCCCGCGAGCAGGCAGAGCGCGATGCCGCCGGCCGGTGCCTGCACGCTGGTGCGGCCGTCCAGCGCCATCGCCGCGCCGCCGGCCACGCCCAGCAGCGTGCCCAGCCACCAGACGGGCGCGGGCCAGCGGCGCAGCACCAGCGTCTGCAGCAGGCCGGCCCAGATCGGGCCGCTGCCGATCGCGATGGCCGTGCCCAGCGCGACGCCGCTCGCCTTCACGCCCGCGAAAAAGCTCAGGTTGTAGGCGGCCACGCAGGCCCCGGCGAGCAGCACCCCGCGCCACGGCAGGGCCGCGATGCCGCGTGCGCCGCCGCGCCACCACAGCAGGCCCCCGAAGAAGGCGCTGGCGATGAGGAGCCGCAGCGCCCCCACCCACACCGGCGCGAGCCCCGAGGGCGCCAGGCTCTGCGCCGTGCCCGTGGTGCCCCAGAGCACCGCGGCCGCGAGCACCATGGCGATGCCCAGCGCCGGGCGCGCGGAGGCTGCAGGCGATGGGACGGCGGTGGCGCCGGCGGCTGCCGGTGCAGCGGATGGTGCGGCAGGCACGGCGGATGCCGGGCCGGACGATGGAGTGGCGCAAGACATGCCCCGAGCGTGCCATGCGCTGGCGCGGACAAATGTCGCGCAACGCTCGAAGCGCACAGCCTCGGTGCGGTTCTGCCCGGCCGGCTCGTCACGACCCACACCCATCCCCGTCGATCGTTCATCTTCAGCCCGGGCACCCTGCGCCCGCAGGTCACTCCACGGCGCGCCGCAGCCCCCGTGCCCCGGTCCCGCGTTCGCGCCGCAGCGCAGTCGCGAGTGCGCTGGCGGTGCCATAGCCGCAGGCGAGCGCGGCGTCCTCCAGCCGCTGCCCGCGCGCGATGCGGCGTTCGGCGGCGTCCAGCCGCAGACCGCGCAGCCAGGCCTGCGGCGTGGCGCCCGCCAGCTCCAGCCAGCGGGCATGGAAGCGCTGGGGGCTCAAATGGCACAGGGCCGCCATGCGGGCCGTGGGCCAGGGCTCGTGCAGGGCGGCTTCCACGGCCTGCTGCAGCCGCTCCAGCGGCAGAGCCCGGCGCGCCAGGATGCGCGGCGCCTGCGCCCAAAGGGCCTGCAATTGCGCAGCCACCTGCACGCCGTGCGCGATGGGGGCGGTCCACATGCCGGGCCCTGCCTGCATCTCGCCGCGGCCAACGCCGCCGCTGCCGTCGCCCTCGCCCTCGCCGTGCGGCCCGGCGGCCAGCCGCCCGAGCTGGCGGCGGGCGCCGGGCGGTACGGCGAAGCGCCGCAGGCGGTCGGTGCCGGGCTGCGGCGGCGCATCGACCACGCAGAACCGCGCTCCCGGCAGGGCCAGATAGCCATGCCGCGCGCCGGCCGGAATCACGATGCCGCAGGTGGCATCCACGAACGCCGGCCGGCCATCCACCTCCAGCTCCATGCGGCCTTCCAGCCCGACGAGCACCTGCGCATGGTCGTGCGCATGGGCGGCATGCTCGCCGCCGTAGCGGCGGATGGTGCAGTAGGGGAAGGCGTCGGTGCCGTGCAGCATGCGCCGCATGGTACGCCCGGCGCGCGGGCCGGCGGGATAATGCCCGCCACGCCGAACGGCCGCCGCGCCGCCCTCCCGCCCCTGGTGCGGGCACGCACCTTCCATCGCCCATGACCTCGACCCCGCCCTCCGGGCCCGCAACGGCCTCGTCCCCCACCCCGGCCTCCACGCCCCGCCGTTCCTGGCGCGCCGCCTGGCGCGTCTACGGCGAGGCCGCCAGCCTGCGCATGCTGGCTCTGGGCTTTTCGGCCGGGCTGCCGCTGTTGCTGGTGCTGGGCACGCTGTCGTTCTGGCTGCGCGAGGCCGGGGTGGACCGCACCACCATCGGCTACCTCAGCTGGGTGGGCCTGGCCTACGCCTTCAAATGGGTCTGGGCGCCGCTGGTGGACCGCATGCCGCTGCCGCTGCTCACGCGCACGCTGGGCCGGCGGCGCAGCTGGCTGCTGTTCTCGCAGGCGCTGGTGATGGCGGGCCTGGCGGGCATGGCCTTCAACGATCCGCGCGCGGCCCTGGCGCCCATGGTGTGGTGCGCGCTGGCGGTGGCCTTCGGCTCGGCCACGCAGGACATCGCGCTCGACGCCTTCCGCATCGAATCCGCCGATGCCGACCGGCAGGCCGCGCTCGCCGCCACCTACCAGACGGGCTACCGGCTGGCGATGATCTGGGCCGGCGCCGGCGTGCTGTGGGTGGCCGCGCGCGCCGAGGTGCCCGGCCTCGCGGGCTACCAGCCCGGCGCATGGCGCACGGCCTACCTGGTGATGGCCGCGTCCATGCTGGTGGGCGTGCTCACGGTGCTGCTCTCGCGCGAGCCCGCGCCGCGCCCGCTGCCGCCCGCGCGCAACGCGGCCGAGTGGCTGCGCGGCGCGCTGATCGATCCGTTCGCGGATTTCATCGCGCGCTACCGCTGGCAGGCGGCGCTGATCCTGGCGCTGATCGCCGTCTACCGCATCAGCGACGTGGTGATGGGCATCATGGCCAATCCTTTCTACGTGGACATGGGCTACACCAAGGACGAGGTGGCCGCCGTCACCAAGGTGTTCGGCGTGTTCATGACGCTCGCCGGCGCCTTCGTGGGCGGCGTGCTGTCGATGCGCGTGGGCGTGATGCGCGTGCTGATGCTCGGCGCCCTGCTGAGCGCGGCGAGCAACCTGCTGTTCGCCTGGCTGGGCCTGCAGGGGCACGACGTGACGCTGCTGATGGTGGTGGTGTCGGCCGACAACCTGGCCGGCGGCATCGCCTCGGCCGCGTTCATCGCCTACCTCTCGGCGCTCACGAATGTGCAATATTCGGCCACGCAGTACGCGCTGTTCAGCTCCATGATGCTGCTGCTCCCCAAGTGGATCGCGGGGTTCTCGGGGCGGTTCGTGGATGCCTTCGGCTACCCCGAGTTCTTCGCGGCCACCGCGCTGCTGGGCCTGCCCGTGCTGCTGCTGGTGGCGCTGGCCGCACGCGTGCAGGTACGCCCTTCGGCGTGAGCCGGCCGCGGCGCTGCCGGCGTTTACCTGAACTTTACGGAGACTTCAACGCCCCGAGATGCACCGGGGCGAGCATGGGAATCCGCCCCCCGCGGAGAAGACGAAAGACGCCATGAGTACCGCCCAGCTGTTGATGATCGAAGACGACTTCCGCCTCGCGCAGATGGTCATCGAATACCTCGGCCAGTCGGGCCTGGAGGTCACCCACATGGCCGACGGCCAGAGCGGCATGGCCCGCCTGCAGGGCGGCGATGCCGGCGCGCTGCCCGACCTGGTGATCCTGGACCTGATGCTGCCCGACATGGACGGGCTCGACGTGTGCCGCCGCATCCGCTCGCTGCCCGGCGCCGCGGCCCAGGTGCCGGTGCTGATGCTGACGGCCAAGGGCGACCCGATGGACCGCATCATCGGGCTGGAGTTGGGGGCCGACGACTACCTGCCCAAGCCCTTCGAGCCGCGCGAACTGCTCGCGCGCATCCGCGCCATCCTGCGCCGCCGCGAGACCGGGCCCGCCGCGCCGTCGCAGGCCATGCGCTTCGGCACGCTGGAGATCGACCGCGACGCGCGCTCCGTCACCGTGGGCGGCCAGCCGGCGGACCTCACCTCCTACCAGTTCGACCTGCTGGTGGCGCTGGCCGAACGCGCGGGCCGGGTGCTCACGCGCGACCAGATCATGGAGGCCGTGCGCGGCCGCGAGCTGGAAGCCTTCGACCGCTCGATCGACGTGCACATGGGCCGCATCCGCGCGGCGATCGAATCCGACCCCAAGAACCCGCGCCGCATCCTCACCGTGCGCGGCGTGGGGTACGTGTTCGCCAAGCAGCAAGACTGACGGCGCGGAAGCCATCCCTATGTCCAATCCCTTTTCCCGCCGCCTCTATCTGCGCATCTGGCTCGCCGTGGTCGGCGGGATGGCGGTGCTCACGCTGGCGGTGGGCTGGGCGTGGCGCATCGCGGCGGAGCAGAACGCGCTCTCGCAGCCGGCGCCGCCGCCGCGCGAGGTGGTGCTGCTGGACGCTTCGGGCCAGACGGTGCTGCGCGGGCTCGCGATCCGCGTGCCGCCCCCCGCGGGCGCGCCGCCGGGCAAGCTGGAGTTCAGCGTGGAAGGCGAGGACGGCCAGATGCCCCACACGCTGCAGTTCTCGCCGCGCATGCATCCGCCGGGTGGCGAGCGCGACCGGCGCGGCGGCCCCGAGGTCGCGTTCTGGACGCGCCCGCCCTTCGGTTTCCTGTGGATGCTGGGCATCGTGGGCATCGCGGTGGCCGTGGGCGTGTTCCCCATCATCCGGCGCCTGCTGCAGCGGCTGGAAACCCTGCAGCGCAGCGTGCAGCGCTTCGGCGAAGGCGACCTGTCGGCGCGCGTGCCCGAACACGGACAGGACGAGGTGGCCGACCTCGCCCGCCAGTTCAACGCCGCGGCCGCGCGCATCGAAACGCTGGTGAAATCGCACAAGTCGCTGCTCGCCAATGCCTCGCACGAGCTGCGCTCGCCGCTCACGCGCATCCGCATGGGGCTGGAACTGATGCAGGGCAGCACGCCGTCGCCGGCCTTCCGCTCCGAGATCCTGCGCAACATCGCCGAGCTGGACCAGCTCGTGGACGAGATCCTGCTGGCCAGCCGCCTCGACGCGCGCGAGGCCGATGTCGGCACCGTGGAATCCATTGAACTGCTGGGGCTGGCGGCCGAGGAGTGCGCCCGCGTGGATGCCGAGCTGGATGCCGGCGCCTGCGCGGACGGGCTCGAAGTGAGGGGCGTGGCCAAGCTGCTGCGCCGTGCGCTGCGCAACCTTCTGGAGAACGCCCGCCGCTACAGCCAGGGCGAGATCACCGTGCTGCTGCAGCGCAGCGGGCCATGGGCCGAGGTGCGCGTGTGCGATGTCGGTCCCGGGGTGCCGCCGGCGCAGCGCGAGCGCATCTTCGAGCCCTTCTACCGCCTGCCGGGCGCGAGCGAGCGCGCGGGCGGCGTGGGCCTGGGCCTGGCGCTGGTGCGCTCCATCGCGGAGCGGCACGGCGGCAGCGTGCGCTGCGAAGACCGGCCCGACGGGCGCGGCGGTGCCTGCTTCGTGCTCACCCTGCCGATCGGCCCGGCGGACG
>NZ_JAUZUQ010000021.1:0-75426 GCF_031844105.1 Acidovorax sp. PRC11
CGCTGCTCGCGGTGCCCGCCGACCTGCCCTCCAGCGCGCTGCTGCGGCGCCCGGACATCCAGGCCGCCGAACGCTCGCTGCAGGGCAGCTACGCCAGCATCGGCGCCGCGCGCGCCGCGTTCTTCCCGTCGATCACGCTCACGACCAGCGTGGGCACGGCCAGCAACCAGTTGTCGGGCCTGTTCGGCGCGGGCAACGGCACCTGGAGCTTCGCCCCGCAGATCCGCCTGCCGATCTTCGACGGCGGCCGCAACCAGGCCAACCTGCGCGTGGCCGAGGTGGCGCGCGAGACGGCGGTCGCGCAGTACGACAAGGCGGTGCAGACGGCCTTCCGCGAAGCCGCCGACGCCCTGGCCGACCGCGCCACGCTGCAGGAGCGGCTGCAGGCCCAGGCCTCGCTGGTCGCCAACACCCAGCGCGCGCTGGACCTCACGCTGGCACGCTGGCGGCTGGGGGCGGACAGCTACCTCGCGGTGCTGGACGCGCAGCGGTCGCTCTACGCCGCGCAGCAGGGATTGATCGCACTGCAGCTCACGGAGCAGGTGAACCGGGTCACGCTCTACAAGGTGCTCGGCGGATGGAGCGCGGAGCAAGGCGGCAGCAGTTGACCTCGCTCCGCGTCCGGGACGGCGCGCTCAGCGCGCCATCACGGTGCCGAGACGCGGGCGACGCTGACGGACGCCTCGGCGCAGTCCACACGGATCTGCCGGGCACAGGTGCCGCCCGTGTCCTGCGAATGCACGGCGATGCCGCGGGCCTGCAGCAACTGGAGCGCGGCCTCGACGTTGAGCGCTCCCACCACGGGCGTGCGCTGGCCTGCGGTCCCGCCCTCGCGCATGCTGGCTCCGCCGGCGAGGTGGGCTTCGATCTGTGCATAGTCAGCAGGCCCCGCCTGCAGGCGCAGCAACAGGGACTGCACGGCCTGGTCCACGTAGCGCGCGCCAGGCGGCATGCCCGGGCCGGGCGCATGGGGCAGCAGGCAGTGGGCCAGCGCGAACAGGTTGCGCGATTTCCAGACGAAAGCGATGCCGACGCACGAGCCCAGGGTGGCCTTCAGCAGGTCGGGGGCGGTGCCAAGCGCCAGTTCCCCCATGCGCACGTGCACCGGCTGCTGGCGGTCCGTCATGCCGCCGTCCGCTCGTAGATCTGCGGCTGCACGAACTGGAACGGCACGTCCAGGGACGTGAGCGATTCCGATTCGCCGATCACCAGCGTGCCGCGCGCGCGCAGCGCCGGCGCGAGGTGGCGGACGACGGCGCGGATGTCCTCGGCGGTGAAGTAGATCAGCACGTTGCGCAGGAACACGATGTCGAAATGGTCCCGCCATGGGCCGGGGGCCAGCAGGTTGTGCGGCTCGAACGCCATGCGCTGGCGCACCGGGGCCTCCAGCATGAAGTGGCCGGGCTGCCGGGCGGCATCGTGGCGCTCGAAAAGATCCGGATGGCTTGCGCGGAAGCCCGCCACCGAGGAGCCTGCATACCGGCCCGCGCGCGCCTGGGCCAGCACGCCGGTGCTGATGTCGGTGCCGAGGATCTCGTAGGCGAAGCCGGGATGCCGCCGGCGGGCTTCCTCGCAGCAGATCGCGATCGTGCAGGCCTCCTCGCCCGTCGACGCGGCGGCGGACCAGATCCGCAGCGGCCGCCCGGCGCCCTGGCCGATCCAGCCGGGCAGGAAGACGTCGCTGAAGTACTGCCACACCTTCGGTGTGCGGAAGAACGCGGTCTGGTGCGTGGTCACCGCATCGATGAAATGCGCGCGCTCGTCGCCGTGCCGCTCCAGATGCTCCACGTAACCCGCATACGAGGCGATGGCGAGGCCACGCATGCGCGGGCGCAGCCGGGCCTGCAGCATGGTCTTCTTGGCGTCCACCATGTGCACCCCGGTGTGTTCGCGCACCAGGCCCAGCAGGCGCTGCAGGGTGGCCTCGTCCATGCCGCCGAACTCAGGCATCGGCCATGTCCGCCTCCAGCTCGCCGATGGTCTCGAAGATCCGGGCGGCGTCCAGGGTCAGCACATGGGCGGGCTGCTGCCTCTCGTCGGTGGTTTCCAGCACTTCGGCGACGTGGTGGCGGGTCCGGGCCGACAGCGCGTTGCGCATCAGCGTGGGCACGGCGTACTTGCCGCGGGCGTCGATGTGCACGATGCTGCGCACCCGGTCGACCTGCAGCCCCAGCAGGGTGTCGCCCTGCTCCAGCACCACCACCTTCGGCTCCAGCACCTCGTCCGGCGGCGGCTCGCCCATCTGATAGAAGCGGCGCACATCCACCACCGTCACCAGCCGGCCGCGCAGGTTGTACATGCCGCGCACGAAGTCCGGCGCCCCGGGCACGGGAATCAGCCCCTGGCTGCAGTCGATGATCTCGCGCACGTCCCGCATCGGCAGGCCGAACGCCTGCTTCGAGTCGAACCACAGGAAGGTCTGGCGCGCGCCGCCCTGCCGCTCGGAAGCCCGTCCCTGCCGCTCGCGCGAGGCGAACAGGCTGCTGTGCTGCCCGGAGATCCGGCCGATCTCGCCATGGTCCAGCACGCCCTGGCTGTCGAGCAGGAACACGTGGCCGCGCTCGTCCAGATCCAGGCAGCCCACGAACATGCCGGCGCGGTGGCGCGTGAGCACCGGAACGTGCATCACGTCGTCTTCGGCATAGGCAACGATCGCCTCGACGCTGTCGACCAGCAGGCCGACGTGCATCGCTCCGGCCTTCAGGACGACGATGCGCTGCCCGTCGTCCTCCCCGGTGGCGCCATCGCCATCATCGCCGCCATCGCCCTCCCGGCCTTCGGCCCGATCGACAGGAGCGATCTGCAGCAGGTCCCTGAAGCGCACCACGGGCACGACGTCGTCGCGGATGTGCATCACGCCCGCGCACAGTTCGTCCTGCACCGGCGATCGCTCGATGCCCCGGGCCTGCACGATCTCGTGCACTCCGTGGATGCCGAAAGCCAGCAGCAGGTTGCCGACGCGGAAGGTGATGCAGCGCTTGCGCGTGCGCTGGGCCCGCGAGGCCTCGGCGGCACCCGCCGCATGGCCGGCGCGGGGCACGTTCTCGATCGCCACCAGCCGGGCGAGGTCCAGCACGCGCACCAGATCGCCGCGGATCTTGAGCACGCCCGCGACCACGCGGTGCACGGAGCTGTCCTGGTAGCTGAACAGCGTGCGCTCGTCGCCGCGCGGGCGCATCACCCGGCGGGTGTCGTCGAACAGCAGCCCGAGGCGGACGCCGTGGTGCTGGACGATCACCACCTTGGGGTCCGTCGGGCCGGCCTCGCCGTCCAGGCCCATCAGGCGCCGCATGTCGAGCATGGGAACGATGGAGCCGCGCAGATTGAAGACGCCCCGCACGAAGTCGGGCGCCAGCGGCATCGGCACGACCCTGGCCGGCAGGTTGACCGCCTCCTGGACGTGCCGGACGTCGACGGCGAATTCCTCGTCGCCGAGCGTGAAGGATGCGTAGACGGCCTGCCCGGCGGATGCCGGTGGGGCCGCCGCAGGGGTGTGCGGCGTACTGCTCAAAGCTGCTCTCCTCGCGCGGCAGGTCAGCCCTTGGCCTTGAAGTCGGCGAAGGCGGCACTGAGGCGCTGCGCTCCGCCGTCGAGGTCGCGGCACGCCATGTCGATGCCCTCCGATGCGGACGCCGCCTTTTCGGTTTCCTCGGCGATGTGCTGGATGGCATCGCCGATCATCTTGACCGCGCCCAGCTGCTCCTCGGCGGCGCTGGACACCTCGGAGATCGCCTGGCCGGTCTGGCGGATGCTCTTGACGATCTTGGTGAACGCGTCGCCCGCCTGCCTGGAGACGTCGCTGCCCTGCACGATCAGCTTCACGGAGCCGTTGATCAGCTTGGAGATTTCCTTCGTCGCCTGGGAAGAACGCTCGGCCAGCTTGCGCACCTCGTCGGCCACCACCGAGAAGCCCAGGCCGTGCTCGCCCGCGCGGGCGGCTTCGATGGCCGCGTTGAAGGCCAGCATGTTGGTCTGGCTCGCGATCTCGCTGATGACCTTGACGATCTCGGACATGTCTTCCGACGAGCGGCCGAGCACTTCCATGGATTCGATGGCCTTGTTGATCGCCTGGGCGCCCTGCTCGGCCTCTTCCTGCGTGTGGCGTGCGACGGAATCCGTGCCCTTCGCGTTCTGCGCGATGCTGTGGATCGACGCCGTCAGCTCCTCGATCGAGGCGTTCATCTCCTCGGTCGTCGCGCACAGCGCCTGCGCGCCGGTGGACACGGCGCCGGACTTGCCGAGGATGCCCCGGGTCTGTTCCGACAGGCTATCGACGAGCGAGCCGATGGAGCGGTCCAGGTCTTCGGCGCGGCGCTTCTCGTCGTCGATGTCCTTGAGCGAGCCGGCCACGCGCAGCGGGTTGCCCTCGGCGTCGCGCAGCGTGGTGCCGCGCGCGCGGAACCAGCGGTATTCGCCCGAACGCATCTTGCAGCGGTATTCCAGGTCGTAGGGCGTCTTGCCCGTCTTGTCGCTCAGATGGGCGGCGAACGCGTCGAACGTCGGACCGCTGTCCTCGGGGTGCAGCAGCGAGCCCCAGCTGTCGAGCACGTTCGGGAAGTCGCTCTCGCCCTGGTAACCCAGCAGCTTGCGGAACCGGTCGGACCACCAGAACGGCGTCTGCGGACCGATGTTGCCGTCGGCGGGGTATGCCATGTCCCACAGGCCTTCGCTGGCGCTCTGGTTCACCAGGTCGAAGCGGATCAGCGCGCCGTCCAGCTCTTCCTTCTGGCGCCGTTCTTCCGTGATGTCCTTGAGCGAGCCGGCCACGCGCAGCGGGTTGCCCTCGGCGTCGCGCAGGGTGGTGCCGCGCGCGCGGAACCAGCGGTACTCGCCCGAACGCACCTTGCAGCGGTACTCGAGGTCATACGGAGTCTTGCCCGTCTTGTCGGTCAGGTGCGCGGCGAACGCGTCGAACGTCGGGCCGCTGTCCTCGGGGTGCAGCAGCGAGCCCCAGCTGTCGAGCACGTTCGGGAAGTCGCTCTCGTCCTGGTAGCCCAGCAGCTTGCGGAATTGATCGGACCACCAGAACGGCGTCTGCGGCTCGACGTTGCCGTTGGCGGGGTATGTCATGTCCCACAGGCCCTCGCTGGCGCTCTTGTTGACCAGATCGAAGCGGATCAAGGCTTCGGCCAGTTCTTGCTCGACCTTGGAGGGCTGTTGGGAGGAGATGGCGGCGGTCGCGGGGTGGTCGGACATGAATTTCTGTAGTGTGGTATTGACAAATTCCCGCGCACTAAACTGTCATTTCTTCGACATTGGCATGCTGGGCTTTCATCCAATAGAGGGATGGCCGGGAAATATCTCACAAATTGCTACAACTGATTCAAATATTAGTTATTGTCCTACGTGGCGGAAAACGACTCGGCCGTGCGCATTCGGGCCATTTCTGAGATGACCTACTGCACGGTGGCGCTCTTCAGGCCCGTGGAAAGCTCCGAGCCGAAGCGACACGCCGGAGTGCGAAATGCAGCGGCCCGCTGCCTGGCGCCCACTTGCACCAATCCGGCACACCGCACCAAACAGGGTCGTGCCGGCGCACCGTACCGCGGAGGACCGGAGTGGCTGCCATGGCGGACACCGCGCATGCGCCCGCCCCGTCCCTGGGCTGCAGAGGGCGGTCCTCCCCGCCATGGCTGCAAAGCAGAGGGTCTCCACATGCTGGCACGCGCATTGCAATAGCCCCCGTGTGGCCGAGGCTGGCCACGCGGCCCGCCCCCTTGCAATGGCGCAATCGGTGCAGGCCCAGGACGAAGGCGTCCCCACCCGTGCGAGCGGCCCGTTGTAGCGGCACTCGCGGGGTGCGGACGCCTTTTTTGTTTTCCGAACCGCCCGTGGGGGTCCCGATGAAAAAATCCAGACTGGTGATGGTGGGCAACGGCATGGCCGGCGTGCGCACGCTCGAGGAGCTGCTGAAGATCGCGCCCGATCTGTACGAGATCACCGTGTTCGGCGCCGAGCCGCACCCCAACTACAACCGCATCCTGCTCTCGCCGGTGCTCGCGGGCGAGCAGACGCTGGAGGAGATCGTCCTCAACGACTGGGCGTGGTATGAAGAGAACCGCATCACCCTGCACGCGGGCTGCACCGTGCGCGAGGTGGACCGCACGCGCCGCATCGTGCGCGGCACGGACGCCGAGGGCCGCACGATCGAGGCGCCCTACGACCGCCTCATCATCGCCACCGGCTCGAACCCCTTCATCCTGCCGATTCCCGGCAAGGATCTGCAGGGCGTGCTCGCCTACCGCGACATCGCCGACACGCAGGCCATGATCGACGCCGCCGCCACCTACCGCGACGCCGTCGTGATCGGCGGCGGCCTGCTGGGGCTGGAGGCCGCCAACGGCCTCATGAAGCGCGGCATGCGCGTCACCGTGGTGCACGCGAGCGAATGGCTCATGGAGCGCCAGCTCGACGACGTGGCGGGCCGCATGCTGCAGAAATCCCTGGTGGAGCGCGGCATGGGCTTTCTCATGAAGGCGCAGACGCAGGAACTCGTGGGCGACGATGCCGGCCGCGTGGCCGCCGTGCGCTTCAAGGACGGCACCGAGGTGCCCGCGCAGCTCGTCGTGATGGCCGTGGGCATCCGCCCCAGCACGCAGCTGGCCGAGAGCATGCGCCTGCACGTGAACCGCGGCATCGTCGTGAGCGACACGCTGCAGACCGTGACCGACCCGCGCATCTACGCCGTGGGCGAATGCGCGGCGCACCGCGGCATTGCCTACGGCCTCGTGGCGCCGCTCTTCGAGCAGGGCAAGGTGCTGGCCAACCACCTCGCCGAATACGGCATCGGCCGCTACCAGGGCTCGCTCACCTCCACCAAGCTGAAGGTGACGGGCATCGACCTGTTCTCGGCCGGCAACTTCCAGGGCGGCGAAGGCACGGAAGAGATCGTGATGAGCGACCCGTACGCTGCCGGGGGCGGCGTCTACAAGAAGCTCGTCATCCAGGACGACAAGCTGGTGGGCGCGTGCCTCTACGGCGACACGGTGGACGGCAGCTGGTACTTCAAGCTGCTGCGCGAAGGCCGCGCGATCGGCGACATCCGCGACAAGCTCATGTTCGGCGAATCGAACATCGGCGACGCCGGCCACCAGGGCCAGAACAAGGCCGCGGCCATGCAGGACGCGGACGAAGTCTGCGGCTGCAACGGCGTCACCAAGGGCGCCATCTGCAAGGCCATCAAGGACAAGGGCCTCTTCACGCTGGAGGACGTGCGCAAGCACACCAAGGCCAGCGCGAGCTGCGGCTCGTGCACCGGCCTGGTGGAGCAGATCATCATGTTCACCGCGGGCGGCGACTACTCCGCCACGCCCAAGACGAAAGCCATCTGCGGCTGCACCGACCACGGCCACCAGGCGGTGCGCGACGCGATCCGCACGCACCGGCTGCTCACCATCCAGGGCGTGTTCCAGTTCCTGGGGTGGAAGACGCCCAACGGCTGCCCCACCTGCCGGCCCGCCGTGAACTACTACCTGATCAGCACCTGGCCCAAGGAGGCGAAGGACGATCCGCAGAGCCGCGCGATCAACGAGCGCTCGCACGCGAACATCCAGAAGGACGGCACGTACAGCGTGGTGCCGCGCATGTGGGGCGGCGAAACCACGGCCGACGAACTGCGCCGCATCGCCGACGCGGTGGACAAATACCACATCCCCACCGTGAAGGTCACGGGTGGCCAGCGCATCGACCTGCTCGGCGTGAAGAAGGAAGACCTCGTCAATGTCTGGAAGGACATCGGTATGCCCAGCGGCCATGCCTACGCCAAGGCGCTGCGCACGGTGAAGACCTGCGTGGGCAGCGAATGGTGCCGCATGGGCACGCAGGACAGCACGCAGATGGGCAAGGACCTGGAGCGCGCGATGTGGCGCATGTACGCCCCGCACAAGGTGAAATTCGCCGTGAGCGGCTGCCCGCGCAACTGCGCGGAATCCGGCATCAAGGACGTGGGCATCATCGGCGTGGATTCCGGCTGGGAGATGTACGTCGCCGGCAACGGCGGCATCAAGACCGAGGTGGCGCACTTCCTCACCAAGCTCAAGACCGCCGAGGAAGTGCTCGAATACACCGGTGCCTTCTGCGAGCTCTACCGCCAGGAGGGCTGGTACCTGGAGCGCACGGTGCACTACGTGAACCGCGTCGGCCTGGACCATGTGAAGAAGCGCATCCTCGAAGACCACGCGGGGCGCAAGGCGCTCTGGGAACAGCTGCAGTTCGCGCTCGACGGCGAGCCCGATCCGTGGTTCGAGTTCGACAAGGCGGCGGTGGACACGCGGCAGTTCGTGCCGCTGGCTCCCGTCGAAGCCTCCGTCTCCGCCACGGCTGCAGCCGCAACGGCCCGGTGATTGCGTGGCCGGCCCGATCCTTCCCTCCCCCCATTCCCATGAGACCCCCGAAACCCGCGAGAGGCCCCCGATGACCCAATGGACCCCCATCTGCCGCGTGGACGACATCCCCGTGCTCGGCGCGCGCCGCGTGTCCCGGCCGCACGGCCTGGACGTCGCCGTGTTCCGCAACGACTCCGGTGAAGTGTTCGCCCTGCTCGACCGCTGCCCCCACAAGGGCGGCCCGCTCTCGCAAGGCATCGTGTACGGGCGCAGCGTCGCCTGCCCGCTGCACAACTGGAGCATCGGGCTGTGCGACGGCCAGGCGGCCGCGCCGGACGAAGGGTGCACGCCGCGGTTCGCGGTGAAGGTGGAGGATGGGGGGGTGTTTCTGGATGCGGGGGAGCTGGAGGGGCATGCGGTGGGGGAGACGAGGCCTGTGGCGGGGCCGGTGAAGCGGGGGGTGGGGGTGGAGTGAGTCTCCACGCCTCCTTGTGTGCCGAGCATCGAGACGTTATGCAGATTGGTGATGCCTTTTCTTTCCGGAGCCGGGATGTCGCCCCGGCGGGCGAGTCACTTTCTTTCGCTTCGCCGAAAGAAAGTAACCAAAGAAAGGGCGACCCTGCTGTCTGCGACCCCGTTCGCCCGCGGGGCGAACGGGGCAACCTGGGGTGCTCGGGGGCGGGGTGTGCCGTGGAACTCACTGCGCGCTGGCGCGCTACGTTCGGACAGCCACGGCAGATCAGTCCACGAAGCAGGCGTGTCCTTCGGCACGCCCGCCACCCCGCCCCCTGCGCGCCCCAGGCGCATCCAGAAGGGAGCGACACGGGCCATCGCTGCGCTCGGCCCCTGCGGGAAGGCAGGCCGTCGCTGCGCTCGGCCAAAGACCAGCGGCGCCCTTCCGAAACATCGGGGTGCGCGGTGCGAAGCACTCGCGCACCCCAGGCCGAGCGAAGCAATGGCCCGTGTGCTGCACCCCGCCCTTGTGTCTGCGCCGAGGAGCGCAGGGCGCGGGGCGGGCAGGCGTGCCGCAGGACACGCCTGCTTCGTGGACTGATCTGCCGTGGCTGTCCGAGCGCAGCGCACAAAGTGCGCGAAGCGAGTTCCACGGCGCCGCCCCGCGACCGAGCACCACAGGCTGCCCCCTTCGCCCCCCCAGGGGCGAAGGGGGACGCAGACACCAGGGCTCGCCTTTTCTTTGCCTACTTTCTTTTGGCGAAGCAAAAGAAAGTAGGTGCGCCGCCGGGCGCACATCCCGGCCCCGGGAAGCAACCTCCCAGCACCGATAAAAAAAGCCCCCAACAAAAGCCCCTCAACAAAACCCAGCCGCCCCGCCATGCACACCGAAACCCAATCCACCTGCCCCTACTGCGGCACCGGCTGCGGCGTCATCATCGAATCCACCGCCGGCCGGATCACCGGCGTGCGCGGCGACCCCACGCACCCCGCCAACTTCGGCCGCCTCTGTACCAAGGGCTCCACGCTCCACCTCACCGCCGCGCAGCCCGTCACCCTGCAGACCCGCCTGCTCGCACCCCTGCACCGCGCCCGGCGCGGCCAGGCGCCCACCGCCATCGGCTGGGACGCGGCCCTGGAGATGGCGGCCACGCGATTCGCCGGCATCGTGCAGGCCCACGGACCCGATGCCGTCGGCTTCTACGTCTCGGGCCAGTTGCTCACCGAGGACTACTACGCCTTCAACAAGCTCGCCAAGGGCCTGGTGGGCACGAACAACATCGATACCAACTCGCGCCTGTGCATGAGCAGCGCCGTCGCGGGCTACAAGGCCACGCTGGGCGCGGACGCACCGCCGGCCTGCTATGAAGACCTCGCGCTCGCGCAGTGCCTGTTAATCACGGGCAGCAACACGGCGTGGGCGCACCCCATCCTGTTCCGCCGCATCGAAGACGCGCGCGCCGCGAATCCGCACCTGAAGATCATCGTGGCCGACCCGCGCCGCACCGAGACGGCCGCGATGGCGGACCTGCACCTGCCCATCCTGCCGGGCTCGGACGTGATGCTCTGCCACGGCATGCTGCACCTCATGCTCTGGGAAGGCTGGGTGGATACGGACTACATCGCCGCGCACACCCGCGGCTTCGACGCGCTCAAGGCCCTGGTGCGCGACTGCACGCCCGCGCGCGTGGCGCAGACCTGCGGCATCACCGAGGCGCAGCTCGCCACGGCCGCGCGCTGGTTCGCGCTGGGCGGCAGCGATGCGGCGCCCGCCGGCAGCGGGGCCCGCGCGCCAACGCTGAGCCTGTACTGCCAGGGCCTGAACCAGAGCAGCAGCGGCACCGACAAGAACGCCGCGCTCATCAACCTGCACCTCGCCTGCGGGCAGATCGGGCGGCCCGGCGCGGGGCCCTTCTCGCTCACGGGGCAGCCGAACGCGATGGGCGGGCGCGAGGTGGGAGGGCTGGCGAACCTGCTGTCCGCGCACCGCGACCTCGCCGACCCGGCCCACCGGGCCGAAGTGGCGGCGCTCTGGGGCGTGCCCGACGTGCCCGCCACGCCCGGCAAGACGGCGGTGGAGATGTTCCAGGCCGCGGCCGACGGAGAAATCCGCGCGCTCTGGATCGCCTGCACCAACCCGGCGCAGAGCCTGCCGGACCAGGCCACGGTGCGCCGCGCGCTGGAGCGCGCCGAGTTCGTCGTGCTGCAGGAAGCCTTCTCCACCACGGCCACCGCGCAGTACGCCGACCTGCTGCTGCCCGCCACCACCTGGGGCGAGAAGACCGGCACGGTCACCAACAGCGAGCGGCGCATCTCGCGCGTGCGCGCGGCCGTGCCGGCACCCGGCGATGCGCGCCACGACTGGGTGATCGCGACGGAGTTCGCGCGGCGCCTCGAAGCGCGGCTCCGCCCGGGCCGCCCCACGCTGTTCCCGTACGAAACAGCCCAACCGGAGGCCGGCGCCGAGGCGATCTGGAACGAGCACCGCGAGAGCACGCGCGGGCGCGACCTGGACATCACCGGCCTCTCCTGGCCGCTGCTGGAATCGCGCGGGCCGCAGCACTGGCCGTTCCCCGAAGGGGCTACAGAAGGGCGTGCGCGCCTCTATGAGGATGGCATCTTCCCCACGCCCGACGGCCGCGCGCGGTTCGCCGCCGCGCCCTGGCGGCCGGTGGCCGAGCCGCGCAACGCGCGCTATCCGTTCAGCCTCACCACCGGCCGGCTGCGCGACCAGTGGCACGGCATGAGCCGCACGGGCACGATCGGCCGGCTGTTCGGCCACGTGCCCGAGCCCTGCGTGCAGTTGCACCCGCAGGACATGGAGCTCCGCCGGCTCGCCGAAGGCGACCTCGTCCAGGTCGCCAGCGAGCGCGGAGCGGTCACATTGCCCGTGCAGGCAAGCACCGACGTGGGTCTCACGCAGGCCTTCATCGCGATGCACTGGGGCAGCGAGGTGCTGGGCGGCCACGGCGGCACCCGCGGCGCGGCGCTGGGGGTGAACGCGCTCACCTCGCCGGTCTTCTGCCCCATCTCCCGGCAGCCCGAACTCAAGCACACGCCGGTCCGGATCGAGAAGGTGGACCTGCCCTGGCGCCTGCTCGGCCTCGCGTGGCTGCCCGAGGGCGAGGTGCTGTCGGCGCGCGCGCGGATCGCGGAGCTGATGGCCGAATTCCCCTTCGCGGTCTGCGTGCCGTTCAGCAACAACGCGCCGCTGTCGGAACCCGGCCGCGAACGCCACGGCGTGCTGCTGCGCGCGGCGGCGACCCAGCCCGTACCGGACGCGACGCTCTCGCGCATCGAGGCCCTGCTCGGTCTGGCCGGCCCCGACACGCTGCGCTACGCCGACCGGCAGCGCGGCCAGCGCCGCGCGCTGCGCCTGGAGCGCGCTGGCGGTACTGCCGACGCCGACCTGCGGCTCCATGCCGCGCTGCTGGCCGGCGACATCCGCGCCGAATCCTGGCTGCGCACGCTGCTGCAGGAAGAGCAGCCGGCGCAGGCCTACGGCCGCCTGCTGCTCGCCCCGGGCGCGCAGGCACCGGCGGGAGCGCTCGCCGTGCAGTCGCGCGGCAGGCCCGTGTGCAGTTGCATGAACGTGACCGACGCCGCCATCAGCGGACGGCTGGCGCATTGCCGCGGCAGCGACGCGGAGCGGCTGGCCCAGCTGCAATCGGCGCTGGGCTGCGGCACGCAGTGCGGCTCCTGCGTGCCCGAGCTGCGGCGCATGGTGCAGGCGTGCGCGCCCGCGGCCTTGCCCGCCGAGGCCTCCATATAACCAGAAGTTCTCTGAATTACGGGACAATGCGCGTCCCTGCGGTCCCGCTCCGCTCCACGATCCTATTTTTTTCGCTCCCATGGGCAGCATCAGCCATTACCTCAAGGAACTCGGCCGGGGTGCGCGCGGCGCGCGCGCCATCGGCCGCGAACAGGCCGCCGATCTCTTCGGGCAGGTGCTCGACGGGCAGGTCACCGACTACGAAGTGGGTGCCTTCTGCATCGCCATGCGCATCAAGGGCGAGACGGCCGACGAGATGTGCGGCTTCCTCGACGCCACCCATGCGCGGCTCGCGCCGATCCCGGCCGGTGACGTGCCGACCGTGGTGCTGCCCAGCTACAACGGCGCCCGCAAACTGCCGGTGCTGACGCCGCTGCTCGCCCTGCTGCTGGCGCGCGAGGGCCTTCCCGTGCTGCTGCACGGCATGCGCACCGAGGCGCGGCGCGTCCTGGCGAGCGATGTGCTGAGTGCCCTCGGTACCGCGCCGATGGAGTCGCTGGAGGCGGTGCCCGCGGGCAGCGTCGCCCATATCCACACCGGGCTGCTGTGCCCCGGCCTCGCGCGGCTGCTGGCGGTGCGCGAGGTGGTCGGCCTGCGCAACCCCGGCCACAGCGTGGTGAAGCTCATGAATCCGGTGCGCGGCCCGTCGCTGCTGGTCACCGCCTACACCCATCCCGAATACCAGGAGATGCTGCACGCCACCTTCGCCGCGCGCGGCATGGACGTGCTGCTCTCGCGCGGGCTGGAGGGCGAGGTCGCCGCCGATCCGCGCCGCACGCCCCGTTACGACGCCTTCGTGCGCGGCGCGCACCATGTGTGGGACGAGCAGCAGCCCGGCACCGCGAGCGAGGTACCCGGCCTGCCCGCCGACATCGGCGTCGAGGCCACCGCGCGCTACACGCAGCAGGTGCTCGCGGGCGAACTGCCCGTGCCGGCCCCGCTCTCCCGCCAGGTGGAACACATTTTGCGTCTGGCCCGCCAGACCACTCCGGAGACCGCCCCATGAACCGCCCCGCCACGCCGCCGACCGATACCCCCGACAACCGCCGCCCCTATGGCGCGCTGCCGCGCGGCACCTGCACGCTCGTCGGCGCGGGCCCGGGCGATCCCGAACTGCTCACGATCAAGGCCCTCAAGGCGATCCAGGCCGCCACCGTGCTGCTGGTGGACGACCTGGTGAGCGACGAGATCGTCGCCCTCGCCGCGCCCGGCGCGCGCGTGGTCCACGTGGGCAAGCGCGGCGGCTGCAAGAGCACGCCGCAGGCCTTCATCGAGAAGCTGATGGTGATGGCCGTGCACGAGGGCGAGAACGTGGTGCGCCTGAAGGGCGGCGATCCGTTCATCTTCGGCCGCGGCGGCGAGGAGGTGGAGCACCTGCACGCCGCCGGCATCGCGGTCACGGTGGTCAACGGCATCACCGCGGGACTGGCGGGCATGACCCTGCTGGGCACGCCGCTCACGCACCGCGAGCATGCGCACGGCGTGGTGTTCGTCACCGGGCACGCCAAGCCCGGCGACAGCGGCACCGACTGGCGGCAGCTCGCCGCCACGGCGCGCGCGGCGCGCCTCACGCTGGTGATCTACATGGGCGTGAGCAGCGCGGCGCACATCCAGCAGGAACTGCTGACCGGCCTGCCCGCCTGCACGCCCGTGGTCGTCATCCAGCACGTGAGCCTGCCCTGCCAGCGCCATGCGCTCACCACCCTGGGCGAACTGCACGCCACCATCGAGCGCGAGCAGCTCGGCAGCCCCTCCGTCATCGTCGTGGGCGACGTGGCCGCCGGCGTGGAGGCCGCCGCGGGCACGGGACTGGGCCAGCCGGTGCCGGTCGCGCCGCCGCCGCTGCGGCACGCCGGCTGAAGGCGCCAGCTTCCGCGCCCGGGGCGGGAGCCGGCCGCTACGGCCGGCGGGCCAGCAGCCCCGCCCCCAGCAGCCCCGCAAGGGCCAGCAACACGGAGTACGCGGCGCCGGTTCCCATCCGGGCGCCCAGGGCCGCGAAACCCAGCGGCGCCAGCGCCAGCGCCGCATAGCCGAACAGCAGCACCGCACCGGTGACGGCGCCCGCGCGCGCAGGCCCGGCCGTGCCCGCCACCTCGGCCAGCAGCACGCCGTTCCAGCCGCTCGCGCTCAGGCCCAGCAATCCCAGCAGCAGGGCCAGCACTCCGGACTCCGGCACGCCCGGCCACAGGAACAGCAGCAGGCCGGCGACGCCCATGGTGCAGCCCAGCGCGCCCAGCAGGCGCCGCAAGGCCACGCCCGGCCGCAGGGCCACCCGGCCCCACAGCAACCGCCCGGCCAGACCGCTCGCCTGCATCCAGGCCACCCAGGCCACGGCCGCGGGCACGGGCAGGCGCCAGTGATGCACCGCGTGGCTCACGGCGAAGAAGTTCAGGCACACCTGCACCGCCGTGAACACCGCCGCAGCGAGCGTGAGCATGCGCAGGTGGGGCGACGCGGCGATGTCGCGCAACCCGCTGCGCCGATCGGCCGCGCCCGGTGGCACGGCCGGCGCGGCGTGCGCCCCGGCCAGGAAGCGGGCCACCCGCAGGCAGGCCGCTCCCACGGCCAGCGCCACGGCCGCCACCGCCACGAAGGGCGCGGCCCGGTGGCGCACGAACAACCAGGGCAGCAGCAGCGAGCCGGCCATCGCGCCGATCTGGTTGCCCGTCTGGCGGATGGAAAACACCCAGGGCCGGCGTGCGGGAGGCGTCACGCGGGCCAGCACCGACGCGCTGGCCGGAGTCTCGGGTCCGAAAGCGAGCCCGAGCAGCAGCACGGCTGGCCACAGCGACCACCGGGCCGGCCCCAGTCCCAGCGCATCGGCGGCCAGGCAGGCCATGGCCAGCGCCACCAGCAGCATGCACAGCGCGGCCAGCCGGGCATCGCCCCAGCGGCGGATCAGCGTGCCGCTTCCCAGCGCGGCCATCGCTCCCACGCCGAACAGCGCGCTGCCCAGCCATCCCAGCGCCTGCACGCCCACGCCCAGCTGCGGTGCCAGCACCGACAGCGCGAAGGTGCCCAGCGCCACGGCCGCCTGTACCGCCGTCATGGCCGGCAGCGCCGCGGGCAGGCCAGAGGCTGCGGGGTGCGCCATGGGGTCAGGGCGGGCCGTCGAGCAGGCGGGCCAGCGCGTCGGGCAGGCCACGGTGCGGCTTGTGCGGCGGCCGCGCGAAACTGCCGGCCACGGCCTTGCCCGGCTGCAGCGCCACCAGCGATTCGGCATGCCGCACGGCGCTGGACACGCCCTCCACCACCGGCACCGGCAGCTGCCCATGCAGGCTGCGCGCCAACCCTGCCAGTGGAGCGCCGGCCAGCACGATCACGTCGGCGCCGTCCTCCGCCACCGCGCGCTCGCACAGCGTGCGCAGGGCCTGGGCATGGTCACCCTGCACCTGGTCGATGCGCGGCAGGGGCCGGTCCAGCGCACGGATGCTGGCCAGCCGCCCGGAAAGGCCGTTGGCCTGCACCACCTCGCGGTACCACGACTGGATGCGCTGCGAGATCGCGATGATCGAGAAACGCTGCCCCAGCAGGCAGGCGCTCGCCAGCGCGGATTCGGTCATGCCCAGCACGGGCACGGGCAGCGCTTCGCGCAGGCCCGCCAGGCCCGGATCGCCGAACGCGGCCACGATCACCGCATCGTGCCCCGCGTGGTGTTCGGCGGCCATCTGCGCCGCCGCGTAGGCACCGATCAGCGCCTCGAAGCGGGTTTCGATGTAGGCCACGCCCAGCGGCGCGGTCTGCAGGGTGATCTCCGTGCCCGGCGAGGCGCTGAGGCGCGCCTCGGCGCCGATCAGCGCGGTCACGCTGTCGGAGATATTGGGATTGAGTACGAGCAGGCGCATGGCGAGGTCCTTCTTTTTCCGGATGGAGCTTCAATGGCCGGCCCGGCGGCGGGGCCACAGGCTGGGCCGCCCGCACGCCAGCAGTTCGCCGCGCCCCGGCCGGGGGTGGAAGTCCTGCCCGTCCCACACCACCTCGCCCCGGCTCAGCGTGAGGCCCGGCCAGGCGCGCAGCATGCGCCCTTCGTAGGGCGTGTAGTCCACGGCATGGTGCAGGCGCTCGTTGCGGATCTCCACGGGGCGCTCGTCCCACACCACGAGGTCGGCATCCGCGCCCACCGCGATAGAGCCCTTGCGCGGGTGCAGTCCGTAGGCCCGCGCCGGGCCGGTCGCCGTCAGCTCCACGAAGCGCTGCGGCGTCATGCGCCCTGCCAGCACGCCCTCGGACCACAGCAGCGGCATGCGCGTCTCCAGCCCCGGGATGCCGTTGGGAATGTGGCGGAACGGCACCTCCTTCCCGCCGGGTTTCTTGCCCTCGGGCGCGTCGTACCGGAAGGGCGCGTGGTCGGAAGAGAACACGGTGAAGAGGCCGTCGGTCAGGCCGTCCCAGATCACCTGCTGGTTGCCGGCATCGCGCGGCGGCGGGCTGCACACGCAGCGCGCGCCCCGGTAGCCGTCGTCGATTCCCAGGTCTTCCGCGGTGAGAAACAGGTACTGCGGGCAGGTCTCGGCGAACACCTGCAGGCCGTGCGCCCGCGCCCAGCGGATCTGCTCCACCGCCTCGCGGCCGGAGACGTGGACGATCAGGATCGGCACGTCCACCAGCTGGGCCAGCGCGATCGCCCGGTGCGTAGCCTCGCGCTCCACCAACATGGGGCGCGCATGCGCGTGGTAGCGGGGCGCCGTGCGGCCTGCCGCCTCCAGCCGCCGCGTGAGCCACTCGATGCAGTCGGCGTTCTCGGCATGCAGCATGGCCATCGCACCCTCTTCCCGCGCCACGTCCAGCAGATCGAGGATCTGCCCGTCGTCCAGCTTCATGTCGTCGTAGGTCATGTAGATCTTGAACGACGTGAAGCCCTCGCGGATCAGCGCCGGCAACTCGTCGCGCAGCACGGCGGGCGTCGGGTCGCTCACGATCATGTGGAAGGCGTAGTCCACGTGGGCCTTGCCGGCCGCGCGGGCCCGGTAGTCCTCCACCGCCGCGCGCAGCGACTGCCCCCGGTGCTGCGCGGCGAAGGGAATCACCGTGGTCGTGCCGCCGCAGGCCGCCGAGCGCGTGCCGGTATCGAAATCGTCCGCCATGCGGGCGGGCGGCTCCATGGGCTGGTCGAGGTGGCAGTGCGCGTCCACGCCGCCCGGCGTCACGGCGCGCCCGGCGGCGTCGATCTCGCGCGCGCCCGAGCCCAGGCCCTGGCCCAGCTGCACGATGCGGCCGGCGCGGATGGCGATGTCGCAGTGCGTCTCGTCGGCGGCGGTGAAAACGTGCGCATGGCGCACGACGAGGTCGAAGTCGGGAGTACTCATGGACAGGGCGTGGTGGCGGCGGGATGCGGGGGATGGAGAGGCGGCGCGGAACGGCTCAGCGCATGCGGCGGCTGATGCCGGCGAAGCGCTCCATCAGCACCATCAGGATGAGCGTGAAGAACACCATCAGGCTGGAGATGGCGGCGATGCTCACGTCCAGCCGGCTCTCCAGGTCGGACCACATGCGGATGGGAAGCATGTCGTTGGAAGCATCGCGCAGGAAGAGCGACACCGGCACGTTGTCGAACGAGGACATGAAGCAGATGAACGCCCCGGCCGCGATGCCCGGCGCGATCAGCGGCAGCGTCACGCGCCGGAACGTGTACGCGCGGCTGGCGCCCAGGCTGGCGCTGCTTTCCAGCAGCGCGCCGGGCAGCTGCGTGAGCGCCGCGCCCGTGGTGCGGATCACGTACGGCACCCCCACCACCGTGTGGCCGATGATGAGCGTCCACAGCGACAGCGGCACGCCCACGTGCGAGAAGTAGATCAGCGCCGCCAGCCCGAAGGCCAGACCCGGCAGGATCAGCGGAGACATGAAGAACGCATCCAGCCCCCGCGCCACGCGCGACTCTGAGCGGGCGATGGCCAGCGCCGCACCCACCCCCATCACCACCGAAGCCACCGTGGCGCCGCCCGCCACCTGCAGGCTGTTGAGCACGGCGTACTGCAACTGGTCGGCATCGGCCAGCGCGGCATACCAGCGCAGCGAGTAGCCCGGGGGCGGGAATTTCAGCGAATAGCCATCGGTGAACGACAACACCACCACCACCACGGTGGGGGCGAGCAGCAGCAGGAAGGCCAGCAAGGCCAGGGAACCGAGCACGAGGCCCAGGACGATGGCGGAGGTTTCGCGGCGGCGAGCGGTCATGGCGGCGGCGGCCTGCGGTCAGGCAGCGGTGGCGTGGCGCTGGCTGAGCCGGCCCACGAGGTTGAACAGGGACACGCAGCCGAGCACGGCCACCAAAAACACCAGCGAGATCGCCGCAGCGAACGGCCAGTTCTGCAGCGAGGACGCCTGCTGGTAGATGTACATGGGCATGAACAGCATCTGCCCGCCGCCGATGAGCGACTGCGAGATGAACGCGGTGATGCTGGCCGAGAAAGTGAGCAGGCAGCCCGCGAGGATGCCCGGCACCGTCAGCGGCAGCGTGATGCGCCAGAACGTGCGCAGCGCCCCCGCGCCCAGGGCCGCCGAGGCGTCTTCCAGGTTCGGGTCGAGCTTCTGCAGCGCGGTGATGAGGGGAAGCGCCATCAGCGGCAGCTGCACGTTCGCCAGCACCACGATGAGCCCGTGGCGGGTGTAGAGCAGCTTCAGCGGCTCCTGGATCCAGTGCAGGTCCAGCAGCACCGCGTTGACGATGCCCTGGCGCCCCAGGATCACCACCCACGCGAACGTGCGCACCACGACGCTGGTGAGCAGCGGCATGAGGATGGCGATCATCAGCACCCGCTGCACGCTGCCCGGGCTGCGCACGTAGCACCAGGCCAGCGCATAGCCCAGCACCAGGCACAGCAGCGTGGTCTGCACGCCCAGCCAGAGGGTATCGAACAGCACCGGCAGCGTGAACCCGTCGGTGGCCACCTTGGCGTACTGGTCCAGGCCGAAGCCCTTGAGCTCCGGCGAGGTGTAGAAGCTCACGACCAGGAGCAGCAGCAGCGGCGCCACGAAGAACAGCACGAAGAAAGCCGCCAGCGGCGTGGCGAACGCCAGGCTGTAGCCCGTGGCGGAAGGGAGCTTGGCGGTGGCAACGGTCATCGCGCGGGGTTCCTCGTCGGGCGCATCAGAGCTTGATCTCGCGGTTGAAGCGGTCGATCCAGGCGGCGCGGTGCTCGTTGATCTTCGCCCAGTCCTGGAAGACGAACTTCTTCTTCATCTCCGCCACGTCCTTGACCAGCACGCGCGCGATCTCTCCGTCCAGCTTGACCTTGCTGTTCGTGGGCACGACCAGGTAGGGCGCCTGCATCAGCCTGGTCTGCACCTCGGGCGATAGCGCCACCTCGATCAGCTTGGCGGCAAGCTCCTTGTGGGGCGTGTTCTTCACGATCTCGATCTGCGTGCGGAAGGCGATGGCGCCTTCCTTGGGCGCGACGAACTCCACGGGCACGCCGCGCGCCTTCAGCAGCTGGATCGCGTTGAAGTTGCCCGGGCTGATGTCGATCTGCCCCTGCTGGAACAGCGCGGCCAGCGCGCCCGGGTTGGCGGCCACCGCCGCCAGGTTGGGCTTGAGGCGCTCGATCGCCTTGAAGCCCTCTTCCACGTTGCCCTCGCTGCCGCCGTGCATGCGCGCCAGCTCCACCAGGAAGCCCGTGCCCAGCGTGGAATTGAGGTTGGTGATGCCCACGCGGCCCTTGTATTCGGGCTTGAACAGGTCGGCCCACGAGGTGGGCGGGGTCTTGATCTTCTCGGGGTTGTAGGTGATGCCCACCACCTGGAAGAACATGGCCGGACCGTTCGGGTCCTGCGCCTCGGGGATCAGGTCCTTGTAGTTCGCGCTCTGGGCATGCGGGAAGGGCTCGACCAGGCCCTGCGCCACGGCGGCGAGGGCCGGGCCCGGGTCGTGCAGCATCACGTCGATGGGCGGGTTGTTGCGCGCTGCCGTGACCTTGGCGATCTGGTCCACCGACAGCATGGGATCGAGCAGCACGTCCTGCCCCGTGGCCTTCTTGAAGGCGGGCACCAGCACGGCACGGTGCGCCTCCTCCCAGCTGCCGGTGAAGGTGGCGAACACCAGCTTGCGCGCCTGGGCGCGGCTGATGCCCGGGAACAATTGCATGGCGCCCAGGGTGAGCGCGCTGCCCAGGACGTTGCGGCGTGAGAGAGGCAGGGTCATGGCGATTCTCTTGGTGGGGGAAGGGTTGCGGAAAGGGACGGAGGAAAGGAAAACGGGCGGCGCGCCGGGAGGCGTCAGGGAGCGGCGAACACGGACACGCTGTGCGCCGAGGCCGGCTGCACCGCCACCGAGGTGCCCGCGCCGCGCGGCTGCAGGCCGGGAACGCGGGGCTCCACCAGCTTGAGCGCCTGCCCGAAGCGGGTACGGATCTCATGGACCACGGTGGCGCCCAGCGGCATGCCCAGCTCCACCGCGCCGTGCAGCACGCCTTCGCCGTGGACGGCCGCATCGCCGGCATCGAGCACGCGCAGGTTCTCCGGCCGGATGCAGGCCACCACGCGGCTGCCCACCGCCACGCCGGCCGGCGGCCGCGCGGCGATCAGGCCGCCGCCGTCCAGCCGCACCAGGGCCTGGCCGGCGTCCACGCCCTGCAGCGTTCCGGGCAGCACATTGGCCGTGCCCACGAACTGGTTCACGAAATAGGTGGCCGGCGTGTCGTACACGGCCGAGGGCGCATCGAACTGCTCCAGCCGGCCCTGGCTCAGCACCGCCACGCGGTCGGCCATGCCCAGCGCCTCTTCCTGGTCGTGGGTCACGATCAGGGCCGTGGTGCCCGCGGCGCGCTGGATGCGCTTGATCTCGATCTGCATGTCCAGCCGCAGGCTCTTGTCGAGCGCCGAGAACGGTTCGTCCAGCAGCAGTACCTGCGGCTCGATGGCCAGCGCCCGGGCCAGGGCCACGCGCTGCTGCTGGCCGCCGGAGAGCTGGCGCGTGAGCCGGCCCGCCAGGTGCCCCAGCTGCACCATCTCCAGCATCTCGGCGGTGCGCTTGCGGGCCGCCTGCCGGTCGGTGCCCCGTGCGGCCAGGCCGTAGGCCACGTTCTCCTGCACCGTCATGTGCGGGAACAGGGCGTAGTTCTGGAACACGATGCCGATG
The DNA here is from genome assembly GCF_031844105.1 of Acidovorax sp. PRC11. Taxonomy (NCBI): domain Bacteria; kingdom Pseudomonadati; phylum Pseudomonadota; class Betaproteobacteria; order Burkholderiales; family Comamonadaceae; genus Acidovorax; species Acidovorax sp. PRC11. The sequence goes on from NZ_JAUZUQ010000021.1 coordinate 21,623, forward strand.
TTGCGGCGAGCGGGCGGCAGCTCGTCGATGCGGCGCCCGCCCACCACGACCTTGCCGCCGCTTTGCTGGATGAAGCCCGCGATGATGCGCAGCAGCGTGGTCTTGCCGCAGCCGCTGGGGCCCAGCAGCGCCACCAGTTCGCCCGCGGCGATCTCCAGGGTCACGTGGTCCACGGCGAGCGCGCCACCGTAGCGGTGAACGATGTCGTCGAGCGTGAGGCTTTGTCCGAAGGTCTTGTCCATGGACAGGACTTACGCAATCGGCGTGCCAGTTCTTGTATCCAATTTGGAAAGTCCTCCCGTGCCAGGAAAAACAGCGAATCGCCAGCCACTTCTCCAAGAAGAACCGACACACGCAGAACTGCACGAGGAACTGGAACCCGTCTTGCTTGTATCCAATCCAGCGACGCCGCGCGTGTTCCACCCTGGTGCAAAACTGATCCAGATTGGATACAAATCCCGGAAAAAGTGCATCCATGTGCGCGGCGCCCACACCGTCCCAGCCCCTCCCCGTCCCCGCATTCCAGGAGCCGCCATGCCAGACCCCATCCACCAGTGGACCGCACTGCAGACCGCCGCCCATGTGACCGCGCGCCACATCTCCGCCACAGAGATCGCCCAGGCCATCTGCGCACGCGTCGCGAGGCTGGAGCCTCGGCTCAATGCCTTCGCCGACTTCGACCCCGAGGTGCCGCTGCAGGCCGCGCGCGACGTCGATGCCCGGCTGGCGGCCGGCGAGCCGCTGCCGCTGGCGGGCGTGCTGTTCACCGTCAAGGACAACCTGTGGCTGGGCGGGCGCCCCGCCACCTTCGGCTCGCGCGTGTTCGCCGACTTCGTCGCCCCGCGCGACTCCTGGTGCGTGGCCCGCCTGCGCGCACTGGGTGCCGTTCCGCTGGGCGTGACCAACTGCTCCGAATTCGCCTGCAAGGGCATTACCGACACACCCCTGCACGGTGCCACGCGCAACCCCTGGGACCTGGAGCGCACGCCCGGCGGCTCCTCCGGCGGTGCCGTCGCTGCGGTGGCCGCCGGACTGGGCCCGCTGGCGCTGGTGACCGATGCAGGAGGCTCCACCCGCCGCCCCGCTGCGCACACGGGCCTGGTCGGCATGAAGCCAACGCTCGGCCGCGTGCCGAACGCCTGGGGATTCGACGACCCCAACCACCTGCTGTCGGTGATCGGACAGGTCGGCCGCACGGTGGAGGACGTGGCCTTCCTGCTGGACGCGCTCACCGCCTGGGACCCGGCGGACCCGCTCTCCTCGCCCGCCTTCGCCGTGCCCGACGCCATGGCCGGCCTGCGCCGGCCGCCGGGAGCCCCGCGCCTGGCATGGTCGCCCCACCTGGGCTGCGGCCTGCCTGTGGACGCCGACGTGCTGGCCACGCTGGAAGCCGCCGTGGAACGCCTGCGCGGCGCGGGCTGGCAGATCGAGCAGGCCGACCCGGCCTGGCCCGAGGGCGCGCGCGAGTACCCCATGATCGCGCTGCAGCAGGCGGGCCTGGCCCAGCGTTTCGGCGGCATCTGGCGCACCCACCCCGAGCGGCTGGACCCGGACATCGGAGCACAGATCGAGCTGGGTTTCTCCATCACCGGTACGCGCATTGCCGAATTGCTCAAGCTGCGCGAGGCCTTCCACGCCAGCTTCACGCAGTTCTTCGACCGGTACGATGCCCTGCTTTGCCCCACCAGTCCCGTCGAGGCCTGGCCTCTGGGCAGCCCGGGCCCGGCCGAGATCGGCGGCCTGCCGGCCGGTCCGCGCGGGCACGCGGCCTTCACGCCGCTCTTCAACTATGGCGGCGTGCCAGCCCTGTCGCTGCCCTGCGGCACCGGCCGCAACGGACTGCCCGTGGGCCTGCAGATCGCGGGGCCGCGCTTCTCGGATGCCTTCGTGCTCCGGCTGGCCTGGCATGCCGAGCAGGTGCTGGGCACGGGCGCGCCCTCGCCCCTGATGGCCGGGTGAAAGCGCTGATCAGCCCAGCAGCGCTTCGGCCAGGTCGATCTCCACCTCGGGACGCCCGTCCAGACGCAGCGAGCGTTCGATGTGCTCCAGGTGCTCCTCCATGAGGCGGCAGGCGCCGGCCGTGTCGCGCCGCTCGATGGCGTCGATGAGCTGCGAGTGCTCGTCGTTCGGGCAGGCCGAATCGGTGGGCGCATCGAAGGCGAGGATCGCCAGGCAGGTCAGCGGCGTCAACTCGCGAACCATGCGCGCGAGCTGCGGGCTGCCCGACAGCTCCGCCAGCAGCACGTGGAATTCGCCCGACAGGCGCACCGCCTTGCGCCGGTCTCCCCGGGCGTGCGCCTGCTGTTCGCGCTGTACCAGGGCCCGCAATTGCCGCGTGGCGCTGGATGCCTTGCCCGCGGCGATGCGCTCGATCAGGCGGGCCATGGCCGCGGGCTCCAGCGTGCGCCTCACCCATAGCACGTCGCGGGCATCGTCCGCCGTGGGGGTGGTCACGAAGGCGCCGCGGTGCGGCACCAGCGTCACCAGTTGCGCCACGGCCAGCCGCTGCAGGGCACCGCGCACCTGCGTGCGGCTCACGGCGAACAGCTCGGCCATCTTCTCCTCGGCCAGCTTGGTGCCCGGCAGCAGGCGGTGCTCCACGATGGCGTTGTAGATGGTCTCGTGGATGTCGGCCTGGCTGGCCACGCGGCGGGGCGCGGGCTCGGCGGCCGGCGCGGCCGCGGCTTTACGGGAGGATCGCTGGGTGGTCATGGCAAGGGTCCATGCAGGAATCGTGCGCAGTGGCCGTCCACAGCAGGCACAACGATTGGATGCAATACGCAAGCATATTGCATCCAAGACGGACCGGCATGGCACGGTTCTCGCATCATGGCCCGCATCGAAACGATCCTCCCGCCCCGCACACCATGGAACCACGCACCCTGATCGGCATGCTCACGCCCTCGTCCAACACTGTGCTGGAGCCCGTCACCGCGGCGATGCTGCACGGCCTGCCCCACGTGTCCGCGCACTTCGGGCGCTTCAAGGTCACGGAGATCGCGCTCTCCGCGCAGGCCAATGCACAGTTCGGCAACCGCGGCATGCTGGACGCTGCCGAACTGCTCTCGCACGCCCGCTGCCGCGTGATCGGCTGGAACGGCACCTCCGCCGGCTGGCTCGGCTTCGACACCGACCACGCCCTGTGCGCCGCCATCGAGGCCGCCACGGGCGTACGTGCCTGCACCTCCGTGCTGGCGCTCAACGAGATCCTGCAGCGCACGGGCGTGCGGCGCCTGGGCCTGGTCTCGCCGTACCTGCCCGAGGTGCAGCAGGCCATCGTGCGCAACTACGCGGGCCTGGGCATCGCATGCGTGGCCGAGCGCCACCTCGGCATCCAGGACAACTTCGCGTTCTCCGAAGTCGATGCCGGCACCCTGCGGCAGTGCGTGCACGACGTGATGACCACCGGCGGCGAACGCCCGGAGGCCATCGCCATCTACTGCACCAATTTGCGCGGCGCGCCGCTGGCGGCCGAACTGGAAGCGCAGTGGGGCGTGCCGGTGTACGACTCCGTGGCCACGGTGGTCTGGAAGGCGCTGAAGCTGGCCGGCGTGGACACGGCGCCCCTCGCGGGCTGGGGCCGGATCTTCGGCATCCGCTAGCGCCATAGGGCGGCGCGGACACGCGCCTACGGCCCTCCCGATCGGTGAGTGCCGCGCGGTCGCGCCCTGCCGAAGACCCAGGCCGTCGATGGCCCGACCACCCGGCGCTACCGCGCCTGGGGCCCGCGCAACAGCTCGCCAGACACGAATCCCGGCCTGCAGGTCCTGCGGGAAGGCCGCCCTCAGCCGTGCGCGGCCGCCGCCTCGCGCTGGATCTGCGCGAAGCGCTCGGCCTGCTCGCGGCGCAGGTTCTTGCGCATCAATGCCGCTTCCCACCGCCGGCGCTCGTCCGCCGTGGAGGGCGCGAGCGGCGGCACGGGCGTGGGCTTGCGGGCCTCGTCCACCGCCACCATCGTGAAGAAGCAGCTGTTGACGTGCCGCACGATCTGGGTGCGGATCTCCTCGGCCACCACCTTGACGCCGATCTCCATCGACGAGGTGCCCGTGTAGTTGACGCTCGCGAGGAAGGTGACCAGTTCGCCCACGTGGATGGGCTGCAGGAACGTGACCTGGTCCACGCTCAGCGTGACCACGTAGCTGCCCGAATAGCGCGCGGCGCACGAATACGCCACCTGGTCCAGCAGCTTGAGGATGGCACCGCCGTGCACGTTGCCGGAGAAGTTGGCCATGTCGGGTGACATGAGCACGGTCATGCTGAGCTGGTGGGCCGGGCTGTGGGGCATGGTCATGGCCGAGATTCTAGGGGCGGATGCGGCCACGGGGACGGGCGTGGCGGCGAGGAGACGGGCGCTACCGCCGGGCTGGGGGCCTCCCCACGCTTCGGCGCCTGAAACCGATGGACACCGCGCGCGCCGCGGGGGTTCGCTACACTCGCGCCTCGCTCCACAGACCACTGCGGCGGTCCGCGGCGCACGCCCTCCGGGCTGCGCGCCCGCGGGCCGGGCGCGCCGTACCATGCTCGACAAACTCAACGACTTCACGGCCAGCCACGGCGAACTGCGCCCGGGCCGGGGCCACATCTCCGGCGTCATCGCGCTCTCGCTGGGCATCCTCTGCTTCCTCGGGGTGCTGGCCTTCCATTTCCCGCAGTACCTGACCACGCCGCAGCTGCGCCGTGCCTACAACGTGGACGTGATCCGCACGCTGATGTTCGCGGCGCTGGTGATCGCGGGCGGGCTTTCACTGGTGAACATCATCTTCAACCGTTCGCGCTGGCTCTCGTCCGCGGCCTTCCTGCTCGTGACCTCGGCCGCGCTGCTGGGCGGCCACAAGGTGCCCGTGCACGATTTCGCGGACAACACGCCCTACATCGGGCTGGACTGGTTCATCCTCGATCTGCTCGGCAGCGCGCTGATCTTCATCTTCGTCGAGAAGCTGTTCGCGCTGCGGCGCGACCAGCCGATCTTCCGCGCCGAATGGCAGTGCGACTTCCACCATTTCATCGTGAACCACATGGTGGTGGGCTTCGTGCTGCTGGCCACCAACCTGCTCGTGCACCGGCTGTTCGGCTGGGCCGCCAGCGACGGCATCCGCGGCTGGGTGCAGGGCCTGAACTTCTGGGTGGCGCTCTTCCTCATCATCCTGGTGGCCGACCTGGTGCAGTACTGGACGCACCGCGCCTACCACGAGGTGCCGGTGCTCTGGCGCCTGCATGCCGTGCACCACAGCGTGAAAAGCATGGACTGGATGGCCGGCTCGCGCCAGCACATCCTGGAGCTGCTGATCACGCGCACGCTGGTGCTCGCGCCGATCTACGTGCTGGGCTTCTCGAAGGAAGTGATCGACGCCTACATCGTGATCGTCGGCTTCCAGGCCGTGTTCAACCACGCCAACGTGAGCGTGCGCCTGGGGCCGCTGCGCTACGTGCTGGTGACGCCCAACTTCCACCACTGGCACCACAGCCAGGACCAGGAGGCGCTCGACAGGAACTATGCGGCGCACTTCGCGTTCATCGACTACCTGTTCGGCACCGCCGTGAAGAGCGACCGGCTCTGGCCCGGGAAGTACGGCGTGCTGGGCGACTACGTGCCCAACGGCTTCGTGAAGCAGCTGAAGTTCCCGTTCACCTGGAAGGGCTGATGGACACCGCTGCCCCCTACTACGACGCCGTCGTCGTCGGCGCCGGCGCGGCCGGCCTCTTCTGCGCGGCCCAGGCGGGCCAGCGCGGCCTGCGCGTGCTGCTGATCGACCACGCCGAAAAAGTGGCCGAGAAGATCCGCATCTCCGGCGGCGGCCGCTGCAACTTCACCAACCGCGACCTCGATGCGGCCGCGCCGCACCGCCACTTCGTGGGCCGCAACCCGCAGTTCGCCCGCTCGGCGCTGTCGCGCTACACACCGGCCGATTTCATCGCGCTGGTGCAGAAGCACGGCATCGCCTTCCACGAGAAGCACAAGGGCCAGCTGTTCGCCGACCGCTCGGCCGAGGACATCATCGCGATGCTGCTCGCCGAATGCGAGGCCGGCCGGGTGGAGCGCTGGCAGCCGTGCGACGTGCGCTCCGTGGCCTGGGCCGAGGGCGACGCGGGCGCATCGGGCTCCGGCGGCTACCTGCTGCAGACCGGCCGCGGCGCCGTGCGCAGCCGCAGCCTCGTGATCGCGACGGGAGGGCTGTCGATCCCGAAGATCGGAGCGACCGACCTCGGCTACCGCGTGGCGCAGCAGTTCGGCCTGCCGCTGGTGGAGCGCCGGCCGGGCCTGGTGCCGCTCACCTTCGACGGCGACGGCTGGGCGCCGTATGCCGGCCTCGCGGGGCTCGCGCTGCCGGTGGAGATGTCCACCGGCGTCCCTGACCACCCCCACGCTCCGCCGCCACGCGGGTCGCTGCCCCCCGAGGGGGCCGTTCCCGCCTCGGGGCGGCCCAGCGGCAGGAAGAAAGCGCGCATGGCCTTCCACGAAGACCTGCTCTTCACCCACCGCGGCCTCTCGGGCCCGGCGGTGCTGCAGATCTCCAGCTACTGGCAGCCCGGCACGCCGATCGCGCTCGACCTCGCGCCGGGCACCGACCTGCCCGCGGCCTTCGCGCAGGCCAAGCTGCGTTCGAAGAAGCGCGTGGCCAACGAACTGGCCGCGCTGGTGCCCACGCGCCTGGCCGATGCCTGGGTGGAGCGGCACCCCGAACTGCAGCGCCCGATCAACGAGGCGCCCGACAAGGCCCTGGCCAGGCTGGCGGAACAACTCGCGCGCTGGGAGCTGGTGCCCACGGGGACCGAGGGCTACAAGAAGGCCGAGGTCACGCTGGGGGGCGTGGACACGTCCGCGCTGTCGCAGCAGACGATGGAGGCCAAGGCCCGGCCCGGCCTCTACTTCATCGGCGAAGTCGTGGACATCACCGGCTGGCTGGGAGGCTACAACTTCCAGTGGGCCTGGGCGAGCGCCCACGCCTGCGCGCAGGCCCTGCCGGCCGGTTGATCCGCCGCGCCGCGCGCCAGCGCGTGGCACGGAAAGCGGATCAACCCGGCATACCGCTGCCAGCCACCTCGCCCCAGCGCGCCACCCCGAGCCAATCGCGCAACGCCACTGCGCCGCGCGGCGTGACGGCGAGCGCCCGCGATCCGGCGGTGCGGGCCAGCCAGCCTTCGGCGAGGCAATGCGCGCAGACCAGCGCGCCGATGCGCCCGGCCACGTGCGGGCGGCGCTCGCTCCAGTCCAGGCAGGGGCGGCAAACGGGCCGGCGGGACGTGGCCGCTTCCAGCGCGCCGGCCGCACCCGGCGCGTCCACGCCGAGCCGCGCCAGCACGGCCGCGGCCCGGTCCGTGGCGTGCCCGCCTTCGTCGCTGTCGAACACGACGGCACCCTCCTCCAGCAGGTGGGCCGCCACCGCCACGCCCAGCCGCCCGGCCAGGTGGTCGTAGCAGGTGCGCGCGCGTCGCAGGGCCTCGTCGCGCGGGCCCGCCGCCACGGGCTTGGCAGGCGCGTCCCGCGGGAGCACGGCGAATTGCATCAGGCCTTCGAGCAGGCGCGCCACCTCGGGCCCGGCCAGCCGGTGGTAGCGGTGGCGGCCCTGGCTGCGCACCGACAGCAGGCCCGCTTCGGCCAGCAGCGCGAGATGGCGGCTCGCCGTGGCGGGGGAGACGCGTGCCGCCTGCGCGAGTTCGCGCGCGGTGAGCGCGCGGCCGTCCATCAGCGCGAGCAGCATGCCGGTGCGCGCGGGTTCGCCGATGAGCGCGGCCACGTGGGCGATCTGGTTGGTCTTCACGCACCGCAGTGTGCCCCAGGGGCTCGTGATCATGCTTCGCTCCGCGGCGAAGCGTCGGCCGTGCGGGGCGGCATCCAATGGCGGCATGCCTTCGCGGGAGGCCCCTTTCCCGCATCTGGAGTCCACCTTGCCCATCACCTGCTTCATCCGCTACGAGATCGATCCATTCCAGATCGACGCCTTCCGAGACTACGCCCAGCACTGGGGCCGCATCATCCCGCGCTGCGGCGGCCACCTGCTAGGCTACTTCCTGCCGCATGAAGGCAGCAACCACGAGGCCTGGGGACTGATCGCCTTCGACAGCCTGGCGGCCTACGAGGCCTACCGGGCACGGCTGCGGGCAGACCCCGAAGGCCGCGCGAATTTCGAACGGGCGCAGCGGGGGCGCTTCATCCTGCGCGAGGAGCGGCGCTTCGCGCTGGCGGTGCCGGGCACGCTCGGGCTGCCCGCGCAAGGCTTCGACACCGCGGCAGCCGCGTCCATCGCCGGGGGCACCGCACCATGATCGCCGTCCTCTTCGAGGCCCACCCTTCCGCCGATGGCCGCGACGAATACCTGGCGCGCGCCGCGGCCCTGCATGCCGACCTGGAAGGCATGGACGGCTTCCTTGGCCTGGAGCGCTTCCAGAGCCTGGCCTCGCCGGCCAAGCTGCTGTCGCTGTCGTTCTGGCGCGACGAAGACGCCGTGGCACGGTGGCGCGCCCATGCCGGCCACCGCGCGGCGCAGGCCGCCGGGCGCGGCGGCGTGTTCAAGGACTACCGGCTGCGCGTGGCGCGGGTGCTGCGCGACTACGGACCGCACGACCGCGCCGGTGCGCCGGACGATGCGCTCACGGCCCCGCCGGGGCCTGCAGGCGCGGCGGCGACGCCGCCAGCTCCGAGAGCCACCGCTGCAGCGCCTCCGGCGGCAGCGCCCGGCTGAAGAAGTAGCCCTGCACCTCGTCGCAGTCCAGCGAGGCCAGCATGCGCAGCGTGGCCTCGTCCTCCACGCCCTCAGCCACCACCTGCAGGCCCAGGGTGCGGCCCAGGCCGATGATGGCGCGCGTGATCGCCATGTCCGCCGGGCTCGAGAGCATGTCGCGGATGAAGGACCGGTCCACCTTCAGCGTGTCGATCGCGAAGCGCTTCAGGTAGGCCAGGCTGGAATAGCCCGTGCCGAAATCGTCGATGGACAGCTGCACGCCCAATCGCTTGAGGGCCGCGAGCTGGCCCTGCGCCGCGCCGGCGTGGTCCATGAGCTGCGACTCGGTGATCTCCAGCTCCAGGCAGCGCGCCGGCATGCCGTGGCGCGCCAGCATCGCCGCGATGTCCGGCACCAGCTGCGGATCGGCCAGTTGCGCCGCCGACAGGTTGACCGACACCGGCAGCCCCGCGAGCCAGCCGCCCGTGTCCGAGGCGCGCCAGATGGCCCATTGCGCGCAGGCCTGGTCGAGCACCCAGGCGCCGATCGGCCGGATCAGGTTGGCCTCTTCCGCGATCGGGATGAATTCGCCCGGCAGCACGGTCCCGAGCGTGGGGTGGCGCCAGCGCAGCAGCGCCTCCACGCCGGTGGGCCAGCCGGTGCGCGCCGACATGCGCGGCTGGTAGTGCAGCACGAACTCGTCGCGCTCCAGCGCCCGCCGCAGGGCCTGCTCCAGCGCCTGCCGGGCCTGCACGCGCCGGTCGGTCTCCAGCGAGTAGAGCCGGGCCATGTCGCGGCCGGCGGTCTTGGCCTCGTACATCGCCGCGTCGGCCCGGCGCATCAGCTCGTCCAGGTCCGAGCCGTCCTCGGGGTGGACCGCGATGCCGACGCTGCACGACACGCTCAGTTCGTGGCCGTCCACCGGGTGGCTCTGGCGGATCAGCGGGATGAGGCGCTCCTCCACCGCGCGCAGCACCTGCTCGGCGCCCTCCACCTGCCGCATGACGACCACGAACTCGTCCCCGCCCAGGCGGCTGACCGTGTCGCCGTCGCGCACCGCCTGCACCAGGCGGGCGGCCACCGAGCGCAGCAGGCCGTCGCCGATGTGGTGGCCCAGGGTGTCGTTGATCGCCTTGAAGCGGTCCAGGTCGATGAACAGCACCGCCAGCCGTTCGCCGCTCAGCGCCGCCTGGTCGAGTCCGGCCTGCAGACGCTGCACGCACAGCGAGCGGTTGGGCAGTTCGGTCAGCACGTCGTGGTGCGCCAGGAACCGGATCCGCTCCTCGTTGCGCTTGCGGTCCGTGATGTCGATCGCGATGCCGATGTAATTGGTCACCGCGCCGCCCTTGCCGCCTTCGCGCACGACCGACACCATGAGCCAGGCCGGATAGCTCTCGCCCGAGCGCCGCCGGAAGTGCACCTCGCCCTGCCAGGACTCCTTCTCGGCCAGCGCGCGGGCGATCACGGCGCCCGGCGAGGGCTCGGCAGGCGCTTCCAGCAGCATCCCCAGGTGCTCGCCGATCACCTCGTAGAAATCGTAGTGCGTGCTGCGGCAGAACGCCTGGTTCACGCTCAGGATGCGCTGCGAGGCATTCATGATGATGATGCCCTCGGACGAGGCCTCGAACACCTTCGCCCACAGCTCCAGCCGCTGCTCCATCACCTTGAGCACGTTGATCGGCGTGAACGCCGTGAGCATGGCGTCGCGGCCCTGGAAGCGCAGGCGCCGCGCCGACAGCACCGCCCAGGACGGCTCGGCGCCGCCCTTCCAGCGCACCTCGAACTCGTCCACCACGCCGTGGTCGGCGAGGCGCTGGAAGAAGCGTGCCCGCACGCCGGGCTCCAGCCCCGTGCGCCACGGATCGTGCGTGACGCCGCCGAGCCACGGGCTGGCGGGTGCATTGCAGTGCAGCACCTCGTGCTCGGGCACCGAGGTCACCACCATCGGGATCGGCAGCGCCTCCACGAGTTCGCGCTGCGCTTCGGCGGCGCGGGCGCTCGCGGCCAGCTCCTGCTGCAGCAGGCGCTCGTGGTCCAGCTGGGCCAGCATCTCGTTGAACGCGGTCACGAGTCGTCCGATCTCGTCGCCGCTGCTCCAGTGGGCCCGCAGCGTGTGGTCGCCGGTGCGCCGCACCTCGCCGGCCACCCGCGCGAGCTGCTGCAGCGGCTTGGCGATCTGGCGCGCCACCAGGGTGACGAGGCTCAGGATGCAGCCCAGCAGCAGCACGGCCGTTCCCAGGTGCAGCCACATGCGGGCGAACAGGTCGTGGACCCGCGTGGCCAGCAACTGGTCCATGGCGTCCGTGCCCGCGACCCAGGCGCTGCCCAGCGCGCCCAGCAGCGCCTGCTGGCGCTCGCGCAGCTCCAGGGCCGCGGCATCCGGGCCCACGTCGCCCTGCGCCACGCGCTGCAGCAGCGCCTGCAGCGCCTGCCCGGAAGTCTGCAGCGCATGGCGCGTCGGCCCCAGGCGATCACGCAGCGCGGGTTTGCCGGCGATGAAGGCCTGGTCGAAATCCGAGTCGATGCCCACCAGCACCGCATCGAGCCGGCCCACCAGGGTCAGCAGTTCGGCGGCGCGGTGCGAGCCGACGGCCGTCTGCTGCCGGGGCGCCGGCCGCTGGGCGAGGAAACCCTGGGTGTCGTGCACCACCTGCAGCAGCTCGGGGTAGCGCAGCATGGTGAGCGACATCACGTAGTAGCTGTCCAGGTCCGGGTCCAGGATCAGGTTGGACTGGTTGGCCACCGTGGTCAGCAGCTCGCGGCCCTGCCGCAACAGCTGGTCGCGATCCTGCTGCAGGCCCGCATCGGAGACGGCCCCCGTTGCGGCCCCGGCTTTGCCGCTGCCGCCGCCCGGCGGCAACGCCTGTACAAAACGCTCGGCCATGTCCTCCGTGCGCAGGGAGGCATCGTGCGCCTCGCGCTGGTCGCGCATGCGGTCCAGCAACAGGGCGTACGTCGTCGGATCGCCGGGAATGAAGGCGCCCATGAGCCCGTCGCGCACCACGGCCGCGTAGGCCGTGCCCACGATTTCCTTGCGGGCGAAATCGATGGCCAGGTACTTCTCGTGGATCAGGATGCCCGAGACGTAGATGACTGCCGTGAGGTCGAGCAGGTAGATGAGCATGAGCTTGCGGCCCACGCTGAGACGGCCCAGCCAGCGCGTGAGGCGGCCCGTGATGCGGTGCAGATTCGGCATAGAGTCCCGATGGGGCAGCGCGGGCACCCCTGTGCCCGCCGTCCGGAAACGCCCGCGGATCCGGGCTGTCCCATCGGTTAGCAACATCCACACCCAGGGCGGAAGGTTCCGGCTGCCGGAAGCGCGGCGCGGCCGTCGCACCGAACGATCCCCTGACACACCGCCTCCAGAAATTGCTACAATCCAAGGCTTTGCTGGCAAATCCCCGTCGGCCAATACTAGTTAGAGACGGGGAAACCCGCTGTGAATGGCTGCAGGGCCCGATCTTCCCCGCAACCCGCTGGCAGCACATACTGGAAACATCACTGAATGACCACCATCCGTGTAAAAGAGAACGAACCCTTCGACGTGGCACTGCGCCGCTTCAAGCGCACCATCGAAAAGCTGGGCCTGCTGACCGACCTGCGCGCCCGTGAGTTCTACGAAAAGCCGACGGCCGAGCGCAAGCGCAAGAAGGCTGCCGCCGTGAAGCGCCACTACAAGCGCGTCCGCAGCATGCAGCTGCCCAAGAAGCTGTACTGATCGGCGCATCGGCCGCCGTATCGACGATTCGTACGGTCGGCCTCGCCGCCGAGAAACCCGCGCTAGGGACGCCAAGCGCGGGTTTTGTCGTTTTGCGGGTCTGCAAAAAGCCCCTCCGGCGTCGTTCCAGCGCCTTGCCGTAGCACAACTACTGTCTGCGGCGCTGGGCCTAGCCGGAGGGGCTTTGTGCAAACCCTTCCGCTCTGCCTGATCCATCCGATCAAATACAAGGAAAGCCATCATGGACCTCAAGGAACAGATCACCGAAGACATGAAGACCGCCATGCGCGCCAAGGACTCCGAGCGCCTGGGCACCATCCGGCTGCTGCAGGCCGCGATGAAGCAGAAGGAAGTGGACGAGCGCGTGGCGCTGGACGATGCCGCCATCGTCGCGATCGTGGACAAGCTCATCAAGCAGCGCAAGGATTCGATTGCCGCCTTCGAGGGCGCGGGCCGCCAGGATCTGGCCGACAAGGAGAAGTCGGAGATGGCGGTGCTGCAGGCCTATCTGCCGGAGCGCATGTCGGCCGACGAGGTGACGGCGGCCGTGCAGGCCATCGTGGCCGAGCTGGGTGCCGCGGGCCCGGGCGACATGGGCAAGGTGATGGGCGTGGTGAAGACGCGCCTGGCGGGCAAGGCCGACATGGGCCAGGTGTCGGCCGCCGTGAAGGCAGCCCTGGCCGGCTGACGGCCCACGTCCCTCCTCCCAGGGCGCGGCCATGCGCGGCGCCCCGGTCATCGCTGCCAGCGCTCCCCCCGGGAGGCTGGCAGTTTTTCATGGCGCGGCCGCAGCCGCAGTGCGGGTCGTGGCGGCCGCCGCAGCCGCTGCCGCCGCGGGATGCGGATGGGCCGCCATCAGGGCCTCGTCGCGGGCAGCGGCGCGCAGCGCGGCGGGGCGCTGCTGGTGGGGCCGCACATAGTCCTCGAACGCGGCCCGGCGCTCCAGCATCCCGAAGCGCATGTAGAAGCCCATCACCGAGGCGACATACAGGTCGGCCACGGTGAAGCCGGCGCCCACCAGGTACGCCTTGCCGGCCACCGCCTGCTCCAGCGTGCGCAGCAGGTCGGCCTCGTTGCCGTAGCCCGCCTCGGACGTGGGCGCCAGGGCGCCGTACTTGCGCGCGGTGAGGAACGACTCCACCGGCCCGGCCGCGAAGAACAGCCAGCGGTAGCACAGGCCGCGCAGCGCCGAGCCGGCCGGCGGCAGCAGCGCCTTTTCGGGGGCCAGGTCCGCCAGGTGGGCGCAGATGGCGGCGTTCTCGGTGATCGTCACGCCGCCATGGCGCAGCGCGGGCACCTTGCCCATCGGGTTGATCGCGAGGTAATCCGATGACTTCATCGTGCTGCCGTAGTCCAGGATGACCTCCTCGTACGGCAGGCCGGTCTCCTCCAGCATCCAGCGGCTGACCCGGCCGCGGGACATGGGGTGGGTGTAGAAGGTCAGGGATTCGTCGTGCATCGCGGGCTCCAGGGTTGAAAGAGCCCGCAGTCTGCGCGCCGCCGATGTCAGATCCTGTCAGCAGTCGGTTCCCGCACGGCGCTGCCGGCCTGCTGCAGGCGCTCCTGCCGCCAGCGCCGCAGGAGGTCGTGGCGCTGGGCCGGATAGCGCATGCCGGTGTCTTCCAGCGACAGCACCCGGTCGGCCCGGAAGTGGCGGAAATCCTGGCGCAGCTCGCACCAGCCCGCCAGCAGGCGCATCCGGTCGAGGAATGCCATGGCGAACGGCCAGACCACCCGCTCGGTCACCGCGTCGCCGGCATCCGTGTAGCGCATGCGCACCGCATGGCCCGCGCGGATGGCGTGGCGCAGGGTGCCCAGCCAGGGCTCGGGCGGCGGGCCGGACCACTGCGGAGCGAACAGCCCGCTGGTCTCCACCTCGAGGCGCAGCAGGGCCGGCAGCGTGCTGGCGATGCGCTCCATGCCCTGCGCCGCGGCGCGGGCCAGCACGGGATCGGCATGGGCCGCAACCCAGCGCGCGCCCAGCAGCAGCGCCTCCAGCTCGTCGGGCGGGAACATCATCGGCGGCAGCAGGAAGCCGGGGCGCAGCTGGTAGCCGACGCCCGCGTCGCCCGCGACGTCGGCCCCCTGCTCCCGCAGCACGGCGATGTCGCGGTACAGCGTGCGCAGGCTCACGCCCAGGCGCTCGGCCAGCAGCGCGCCGGCGACGGGATGGCGGCAGCGGCGCAGTTCGTCCAGCAACTGCAGCAACCGGGCAGAGCGGACGGGGCGGTTCATGCGGTCTCCGTGGCCCAGGTCTCGCGCGAGAGATGGGCCTGCAGGAACTCCACGCACACGCGCACCTTGGCCGAGCGCTCCAGCCGCGTCGGATACACGGCCCAGACATTGGCCTCCTGCTGCCATTCGGGCAGCAGCCGCACCAGCCGCCCCGCCGCCAGCTCGGGCCCGACGTCCCAGAGCGACCGCAGCACGATGCCGCGTCCGTCCACCGCCCACTGCACCGCCATCTCGCCATGGTTGGCCGACAGCGGCCCGCGCACCTTCACCGTGCGGTCCGCCGCGCCGCTGCGCAGCCGCCAGACGCCGAAGGGGTGGTCGCGCTCCTTGATCACCAGGCAGTCGTGGCCGGCCAGGTCGTCCAGCGCGCGGGGCATGCCCTTGCGTGCCAGGTAGGCCGGCGCGGCGCACAGCACGCGGCAGTTGCCGGCCAGCCGGCGGGCGATCAGGTGCGGCGCGATCTCGTCGCCCACGCGCACGTCCAGATCGAACCCCTCCCCCGCCACGTCCACCAGCCGGTCGAACACTTCGAGCCGCACCTGCAGGCCCGGGTGGCGCTCCACCAGCCGCGACACCGCGGGCGCCACGATGCGCCGCCCGAAGCCGAAGCTGCAGCTCACCCGCAGCAGCCCGCGCGGCTCGCGGCGCGTCACGGCCACCTCCTGCAGCAGCTGGTCCCAATCGTCGAGGATGCGCTGCGCCCAGTGGAAGACGCGCTCGCCCTCCTCCGTCACCGCCACGCGGCGAGTGGTGCGGTGCAGGAGCTTCACGGCCAGTTCCTCCTCGAGCAGGCGGATGCGCTTGCTGACGTAGGCAGGCGATGCGCCCAGCTCGGCAGCAGCATGCGCGAAGCTGGCCCGGCGCACCACGGCGGTGAAGACCCGCAGGTCGTCGGTAGCGGGCGTTTTATGCACGGTGCGTGAACAATGGAACCACGGATGGCGGATTGTATTGCACCGCGGTTTGCCGAAGAATCGGCTTCATGCGGTCGGCCAGGCTCCTCGGCGCGCCGGCCACCGATCCCTCCTTTCCACGCCTTTTTCCGGAGACTCCGCCCATGTCCAACCCCTCCCAGACCTTCAAGATCGCCGTCCTGCCCGGCGACGGCATCGGCAAGGAAGTCATGCCCGAAGGCCTGCGTGCAACGAAGGCGGCCGCCGAACGCTTCGGCATCGCGCTGGAACTGCACACCTTCGACTGGGCGAGCTGCGACTACTACCTCGCGCACGGGAAGATGATGCCCGACGACTGGAAGGCGCAACTGCAGGGCATGGACGCGATCTTCTTCGGTGCCGTCGGCTGGCCGGCCACCGTGCCCGACCACGTCTCGCTCTGGGGCTCGCTGCTCAAGTTCCGCCGCGAATTCGACCAGTACATCAACCTGCGGCCCGTGCGCCTGTTCGAGGGCGTGCCCTGCCCGCTGGCCGGCCGCAAGCCCGGCGACATCGACTACTACGTGGTGCGCGAGAACACCGAAGGCGAATACACGTCGCTGGGCGGGATCATGTACGAGGGCACCGACCGCGAAATCGTGATCCAGGAATCGGTCTATTCGCGCAAGGGCGCCGAGCGGCTGCTGAAGTTCGCCTTCGACCTCGCCCAGAGCCGCCCGAAGAAGCACGTCACGCTCGCCACCAAGAGCAACGGCATCGCCATCAGCATGCCCTGGTGGGACCAGCGCGCGGACGACGTGGCCAAGGGCTACCCGGGCATCACGCTGGACAAGCAGCACATCGACATCCTGACGGCGCGCTTCGTGCTGCAGCCCGGGCGCTTCGACGTGGTGGCGGCGACCAACCTCTTCGGCGACATCCTCTCGGACCTGGGGCCCGCCACCACCGGCACCATCGGCCTCGCGCCCTCGGCCAACCTGAACCCCGAGCGCACGTTCCCCAGCCTGTTCGAGCCGGTGCACGGCTCGGCGCCGGACATCTACGGCAGGAACATCGCCAACCCGATCGCCATGGTCTGGTCGGGTGCGCTGATGCTGGACTTCCTCACGCAGGGCCAGGGCGCCGGCCGGCAGGCGCACGATGCGATCGTCGCGGCGATCGAGGAAGTGATCAAGACCGGACCGAAGACGCCGGACCTGGGCGGCACCGCGAACACGACGCAGGTGGGCGAGGCGATCGCCGCGGCCATCGCTCGCGGCTGACCCGGCCCGGCGCGCCGCCGGCAACGGCCGCCAACCCTGCACGCCCGCGGCGGGCGGCAGCCCGATAAACTGGCTGCTTCCCCACTGCATTTTCTTCCGGCATGCGATTGAACGCCCTGTTGCGCCCCCTGGGCATCCTGAGTGCGGCGGCGCTCACCGCCTGCGGCAGTGCGCCGCCCGCGGCCCCGGTGGCATCGCCGGCCGCGCCGCCCCAGGCCACGCCCGCATCCGCCCCCCAGCCCGCCGCCATCAAGGTGGGCATCGCCCTGGGCGGCGGCGCGGCCAAGGGCTTTGCGCACATCGGCGTCATCAAGATGCTGGAGGCCAACGGCTTCGCGCCCGCCGTGGTGGCCGGCACGAGCGCCGGCAGCGTCGTGGGCGCGCTGTATGCGAGCGGCATGAATGCGTTCGAACTGCAGGAAAAGGCCGTGGCGCTCGACGAGGCGAAGATCCGCGACCTGCAGCTGGCGTCCGGCGGCCTGATCCTCGGCCAGAAGCTCGAAGACTACGTGAACGCGCAGCTGCGCAACCAGCCGATCGAGCGGCTGGCCAGGCCGTTCGCCGCCGTGGCGACGCGGCTGGAGGACGGCGAGCGCACCGTGTTCACGCGCGGCAACACCGGCCAGGCGGTGCGCGCCTCCAGCAGCATCCCGGGCGTGTTCCAGCCCGTGGCGATCGGCAAAGTCCACTTCGTGGACGGCGGCGTGGTGAGCCCGGTGCCGGTCGATGCCGCGCGCCAGCTCGGCGCGGACGTGGTGGTCGCCGTGGACATCTCCAACAGGGCGCGCGGCCAGGCGCCGGCCGGCATGCTCGGCACCCTGGGCCAGTCGATCGCGATCATGGGGCAGAAGCTCGGCCAGGCCGAACTCGCGCGCGCCGACGTGGTCGTGCGCCCGCAGGTGCTGGACATCGGCGCGGCCGATTTCACGCAGCGCGCCAGCGCCATCCTCGAAGGCGAGAAAGCCGCCCTGGCCGCGATGCCGCAGATCCGCGAACGCATCGCGCAGCTGCAGGCGGCGCGTGCCGAGGCCACGCGGCTCGCGCAGCAGAAGGCCGCCGAGGCGCAGCACCAGGCCTGCCTGGAGCAGCGCTCGCGGCTGCAGAAGCTGGCCGGCATGGCGGGGCTGGACGGCTCCTGCCCGGCGCCCTGAGGCCTTACCGAGTCAGCCGGCGGCGCGCATGGCGTCCGCCGCCGCGCCGTGGCCCCGGGCCTGCAGCGCATCGGCCGCGCCCGCACGGTCGCGCGGTTCCTTGTTCTGGCTCAGCTTGGCCTTGCCCACCAGCGAGGTCACGGCGATCTCGATGCCGACGATGTGCCGCAGCAGTTCGTCCACGAAGCCCGGCGCGGCATCGCCCATCTTCCAGGGAACGGGCTCGCCGGCCTCGTGCCGCTTCGTGAGGCGCGCGACGATGCGGCGCACGAAGCGCTCGTCGTCGTGCACGGTGAGCGTGCCGTGCGCATGCACGACTTCGTAGTTCCACGTCGGCACCTGCCGGTGCGCCTCGTGCTTGCTCGGGTACCAGCTGGGCGAGATGTACGCCTCCGCCCCGCGGAACACCACCATCACGGGCGCCCCGCCGGCGCAGCGCCGCCACAGCGGGTTGGCGCGGGCCACGTGGGCGCGCAGCACGCCGTGCGGCCCTTCGCCGGGGTCGAATGCGAACGGGATGTGGTCGGCGTCCAGCCCGCCCCCGCCGTGCGTGACGAGCATGCCGAGGGGGTGGTCCTGGACGATGCGGGCGAGGTCTTCGGGGCGGGTCACCGCGAAATGGTCGGGGATGTACATCACCGGAGAATACCGCCGGCAACGGCTCCCGGCACGCACGCATGCGCCCGCTTCCTACGGCCGGCCCCGCCTGGGGAGGATAAGGTGCCGCCATGTCCCTCGGCAGCGATATTCCGGCACGGCTCGATCGCCTTCCCTGGTCGGGCTGGCACTGGCGCGTGGTCATCGCGCTGGGCATCGCCTGGGTGCTCGACGGGCTGGAAGTCACCATCGTCGGCTCGCTCGGCAGCGCGCTGGAGCGCCCCGACACGCTGGGCTTGAGCGCCTCGCAGGTCGGCTGGACGGCATCGCTCTACGTGGCCGGCGCGGTGCTCGGCGCGCTGGTCTTCGGCCGCATGGCGGATGCCCTGGGCCGCAAACGCCTCTTCATGCTGACGCTGATGGTCTACATGGCCGCCACCGTGGCCACGGCCTTCACCAGCAGCTTCGCCGCGTTCGCGTTCTGCCGGTTCCTCACGGGCATCGGCATCGGCGGCGAATACGCGGCGATCAATTCCGCCATCGACGAACTCATCCCGGCCCGCGTGCGCGGCCGCGTGAACCTGGCGATCAACGGCAGCTTCTGGCTGGGCGCCGCGCTCGGGGCCGCGTTGAGCCTCGTGCTGCTGGATGCCCGCGTGCTCGGCCCGGAGCATGGCTGGCGTGCCGCGTTCCTGATGGGGGCGCTGCTCGGCGTCGCCGTGCTGCTGGTGCGCCGGCACGTACCTGAGAGCCCCCGCTGGCTGCTGACGCACGGCCGCGCGGAGGAAGCCGAGCGCGTCGTGGCGGACATCGAACGCCGCGTGCATGGCGCGGCGCCGCCGCCCGCGCCGGCAGCGGCAGAGGGGCTTCCGGCGCAACGCCCGGGCCGCGAAACGTCGGCCGCGGCCGCCCCCGCATCCCGGCAGCCCGGCGGGCTGCCCACGGCGCGGCAGGTGGCGCATGTGCTGCTGCGCCGCTACCCGCAGCGCAGCGCCGTGGTGCTGGCCCTGATGGTGTCGCAGGCGTTCTTCTACAACGCGATCTTCTTCACCTACGCGCTGGTGCTCACACGCTTCTACGGCGTGGATGCCAGCCGGGTGGGCCTCTACATCTTCCCGTTCGCCGCCGGCAACGTACTGGGGCCGCTGCTGCTGGGCCCCCTGTTCGACCGCGTCGGACGGCGCGTGATGATCACCGCCACCTATGCGCTGGCCGGCATCGCGCTCGCGGCCACCGGCATCGGCTTCGTGAACGGCTGGCTCGACGCGACCACGCAGACCGTCGCCTGGTCGGTCGTGTTCTTCCTCGCCTCGGCGGCGGCCAGCTCGGCCTACCTGACGGTGAGCGAGGTCTTCCCGCTGGAAATGCGCGCGCTCGCCATTTCCCTCTTCTACGCCGTGGGCACCGGTGTCGGGGGTTTCGCGGCCCCTGCTCTGTTCGGCGCGCTCATCGACACGGGCAGCCGCGAGAACGTGTTCATGGGCTACCTGCTGGGCGCGGCGCTGGTGCTGCTGGCGGCAGGGGTGACGTGGCGCTGGGCGGTGGATGCGGAGCGGAAATCGCTGGAGGAGATCGCGCCGCCGCTGGGCAGCGACGGCTGAACCGCAGCGCCCATCCGATGCGGGCGCGCCGGCACGGCGCCCGGGCCGCCGGCATTCACGGCCGGCCGCCGCGCTCCCGCAGGCACTCCACCAACCCTTCCGTCACCGCCGTCCATTCCCGCCCCCGCATCCGGATGATCCCCACCGGCGGCAACTCCACCGGCACCGGCAGCTTCAGCACCGCCACCATGCCCTGCTCGGCGCAATGCCGCGCCACGGCGCGTGCCATGAAGGCCACGGCGCCGCGCTGCTGCACGAAAGTGATCTGCGAGAGGAACGAGGCCGATTCGACGATGTCGGCGGGCGGATGCAGGCCGTGCGCGAAGAACTGCTGCTCCAGCTTCACGCGCAGCGAGGCCCAGGGCGGCGGCAGCACGCAGGGCTGCGCGGCGATGTCGCACCAGCGGGGCTGGCGCTTGCGGGCCAGGGGATGGCCGGGGCGCACGACGGCGACCATGGGGTCGTCATAGAGGGCCTCGGTTTCCAGGTCCGGCGAGGCGTAGCCGGGTTCGAGCCGGCCGACGAACAGGTCCAGCTCGCCCAGGCGCAGTTTCGGCAGCAGGCGGGTCAGGTCGCCTTCCTCGATGAGCACCGTGGCATGGGGTGAGCGCGCCTTGAACGCTTCCACGGCCTGCGCGAGCAGCACCGGGGTGGCGGCCACCATCGCGCCCACGCTGGTGCGGCCGCGCGCGCCGCTGGCTTCTGAAGCGATCTCGTCGCGCGTGCGCTCGTAGCCGGCGAGCACCGAGCGTGCGAAGCGCACCACGCTCGCACCCGCGGCGGTGGGCTCGGTGCCGCGCGTGGACCGCTCGAAGAGCAGCAGGCCGAACATGCGCTCGATCTCCGCGAGCGTTTTCGATACGGCCGGCTGGGTGACCGAGAGGAACTCCGCCGCGCGGCCGACGTGGCGGAACTGGTCGAGCGCCACCAGCATCTGCAGGTGCCGCAGCTTGAGGTTGGAACGCAGCACGCGGTCGATCTGGGCCATGGCCGTTCATTCCGTTATGGTTATGAAGAGAGTCGATATTGTCATTGGATCGGCATGGGCTGCTTCTGAACAATGGCGGCTGTCCTCACCGACAGATAAAAACCAGGAGACAAATCCATGCAGACCCCACGCTGCGGCCGGCGCCAGTTCGTTCTGGGCGCCTTCGGCACCGCCACGCTCGCCCTCGCCTCCGCGCCCTCCCGCCTGCTGGCGCAGGGCACCTACCCGGACCGTCCGATCACCTTCATCTGCCCCTGGCCGGCGGGCGGCACGGCCGACCAGTCGATGCGCACGCTGTGCACGGTGGCCGGCCGCGTGCTCGGCCAGCCGATCGCGGTGGAGAACCGCGCGGGCGCTTCCGGCATGATCGGCTCCAAAGCCCTGGCCGGCGCGAAGCCGGACGGCTACACGATCGGGCAGATCCCGATCTCCGTCACGCGGTTCTCGCAACTGGGCACCCTGCAGGCCGATCCGCGCAAGGATTTCACGTACATCGCGCGCACGTCGGGCCAGACCTTCGGCATCGCGGTGCCGGCGAACTCGCCGTTCAAGACGCTCAAGGAGTTCGTGGACTACGCGAAGGCCCATCCGGGCAAGGTGACGTACGCGCATGCCGGCGTCGGTGGCGCGACGCACGTGGGCATGGAGGAATTCGCCAGCGTCGCGGGCATCCAGCTGAACCATGTGCCCTACAAGGGCGGTGCCGAAGCGCTGCAGGGCGTGCTGGGCGGCCACGTGGACGCGCTGGCGGATTCCAGCTCGTGGGCTCCGCACGTGGAATCCGGCAAGCTGCGGCTGCTGGCCACCTGGGGCGAGCAGCGCACCGCGCGCTTCAAGGACGTGCCGACGCTGCGCGAGCTGGGCTGGGACGTGGTGGTGGATGCTCCCAACGGCATCGGCGCGCCGAAAGGCCTGGACCCTGCCGTGGCGGCCAGGCTGCGCGACGCCTTCCGCCAGGCCGTCGCGAGCCCGGAATTCAAGGCCGTGGCCGACAAGCTCGACGCACCGCTGCTGTACCTGGACGGCCCCGACTACGAGAAGTACGTGAACACGGTCTACGCCAAGGAAACCGTGCTGATCGATAAATTGAAGCTGCGCGAACTGATGAAGTCCTGATCACCTGCCCATGATGGAACCCCGCATGCTCCGCCCTGACAGTCCGCTGCTGCACCTGCACCCCCACGACAACGTGTTCGTCGCCAAGACGGCGCTGGCGCTGGGGCAGGAGATTCCCGAGCTGGGGGTGCGCACGCGCGCCCAGGTGCCGCCGGGCCACAAGATCGCGGCGCGGCGCATCGCGCAGGGCGAGCAAGTGAAGAAGTACGACACGGTGATCGGCGTGGCGACGCGCGACCTGGAGCCCGGCGAGTACGTGCACAGCCACAACCTGCAGCTCGTGGACTATTACCGCGACCCGGCCTTCGGCACGGACGTGCGTCCCGTGGACTACGTGCCCGAGAGCGAGCGCGCGACGTTCCAGGGCTTCGTGCGCGCCGACGGCAGCGTGGGCACGCGGAATTTCATCGGCATCCTGTCGTCGGTCAACTGCTCCGCCACGGTCATCAAGCAGATCGCCGCGCACTTCACGCCCGAGCGTCTGCGGGACTTCCCGCACGTGGACGGCGTGGTCGCCTTCGCGCAGACCAGCGGCTGCGGCATGTCGTCGCCCAGCGAGCATTTCGACGTGCTGCGCCGCACGATCGCGGGCTATGCGCGGCACCCGAACCTGGCGGGCGTGCTGATCGTGGGCCTGGGCTGCGAGCGCAACCAGGTGGACGGCCTCGTGGAATCCCAGGGGCTGGAGCGCGGCCGGCTGCTGCACACGCTGGTGATGCAGGACGTGGGCGGCACGCGCGCCACCATCGCCGCCGGCATCGCGGCCATCGAGGCGATGCTGCCCGCGGCCGACGCGGCGCGCCGCAGCACGGTGCCCGCCAGCCACCTGAAGATCGGGCTCGAATGCGGCGGGTCGGACGGCTTCTCGGGCATCACGGCCAACCCGGCGCTGGGCGCGGCGATGGACGTGCTCGTGCGCCACGGCGGCACCGCCATCCTGTCGGAAACGCCGGAGATCCATGGCGTGGAGTTCATGCTCACGCGCCGCGCCGTCACCCCGGCAGTGGGGCAGAAGCTGCTCGACCGCCTGGCCTGGTGGGAGCGCTATGCCGCCGGGCAGAACGCCCAGTTCAACGGCGTGGTGGGCCACGGCAACCAGGCCGGGGGCCTGGCGAACATCTTCGAGAAGTCGCTCGGCTCGGCCATGAAGGGCGGAACCACGCCGCTGCGCGCGGTGTACGAATACGCCGAGCGCATCGACGAGAGCGGCTTCGTCTTCATGGATTCGCCGGGCTACGACCCGGTGGCCGCCACGGGCCAGATCGCGAGCGGCGCGCAGCTCATCTGCTTCACGACCGGGCGCGGCTCGATGTTCGGCAGCAAGCCGGCACCGACGATCAAGCTCGCCAGCAACACGCCCATGTACCGCCGGCTGGAGGAGGACATGGACATCAACTGCGGCGTGATCCTGGACGGCGAGCTGACGGTGCCCGAGATGGGCGGGCGCATCTTCGCGCAGATCCTGCGGCATGCGAGCGGCGAGGCGACCAAGAGCGAGCTGCTGGGCCTGGGCGACCACGAGTTCGTGCCCTGGCACCTGGGCATCGTGAGCTGAGACTTTCCTTCCTTTTTCCTGCGCGAAATGACCACCTCCTCTTCCTCGCCTGCCTCCCCCCTCTCCGCCGCGCGCCCGCTGGTGCGCAGCCAGCTCTGCATTGCCGGCCGCTGGCGGGCGGCGGCCAGCGGCGCGACCTTCGCCGTCACCGACCCGGCCACGGGCGACGCGATCGCGCACGTGCCCGACGGCGGCGCCGAGGACGCGCGCGCCGCCACCGATGCCGCCCACGCGGCCTTCGCCGCCTGGCGCCACGTGCCGGCCAAGCAGCGCGCGGCCCTCATCAAGCGCTGGAACGATCTCGTGCTGGCCCGCCAGGACGGGCTCGGCGCGCTCATCTCGCTGGAGCAGGGCAAGCCGCTGGCGGAGGGCAAGGGCGAGGTCGCCTATGCCGCGAGCTACATCGAATGGTTCGGCGAAGAGGCCACGCGGATGAACGGCGAGGTCATCCCCGCGCCCGTGCCGGGCCGGCGCATGTTCGCCCTCAAGGAACCCGTGGGCGTGGTGGCCGCCATCACGCCGTGGAACTTCCCCGCCGCGATGATCGCGCGCAAGATCGCCCCCGCGCTCGCCGCCGGCTGCACGGTGGTCTGCAAGCCCGCGGAAGACACGCCGCTCACCTCGCTCGCGCTCGTCGCCCTGGCCGAGGAAGCAGGCATTCCGCCGGGCGTGCTCAACATCGTCACCGCCTCGCGCGAGCACACGCCCGCGGTGGTGGATGCATGGCTCGACGACCCGCGCGTGCGCAAGATCACCTTCACGGGCTCCACGCCCGTGGGCAAGCACCTGGCGCGCCGCAGCGCCGATACGCTCAAGAAGCTCTCCCTGGAGCTGGGCGGCAACGCACCCTTCATCGTGTTCGAGGATGCCGACGTGGATGCGGCGGTGGATGGCTTCATGGCCGCGAAGTTCCGCAACGGCGGGCAGACCTGCGTGTGCCCCAACCGCGTGTTCGTGCACCGCGCCGTGCACGATGATTTCGCGCAGAAGCTCGCTGCCCGCGTGCAGGCCCTGCACGTGGGCCCGGCGACGGACCCGGCCTCGCAGATCGGCCCGATGATCAACGCGCGCGCCGTCGAGAAGATCGAGCGCCATGTGCAGGACGCCGTGGCCCGCGGTGCGGCGGTGCTCACCGGCGGCCGGCGCCTTGAGGCACTGGGCGCCCACTACTACGCGCCCACCGTGCTCACGGGCGCCGACGCCAGCATGGCCTGCGCCTGCGAGGAGACCTTCGGCCCGGTGGCGCCGCTCACCGTCTTCGACGGCGAAGAGGAAGTGATCGCCGCCGCCAACGACACGCCCTTCGGCCTGGCCGCGTACTTCTACAGCAACGACGTGCGCCGCATCTGGCGCGTGGCCGATGCGCTGGAGAGCGGTATCGTCGGCATCAACGAGGGCGCGCTCGCGGCCGAGGCCGCGCCGTTCGGCGGCGTGAAGGAGTCGGGCTATGGCCGCGAAGGCTCCACCCACGGGCTGGACGACTACCTGCACACCAAGTACCTTTGCCAGGGCGGACTCGGCTGATTCGGCTGGACCGCTTCGCCGTCCCCGACCGACCACCGCATCCGAACCGAAATAGTCCATGCCCGCACACAACCCCTTCAAGGCGGCCCTCGCCGCCCGCCGTCCGCAGATCGGCCTCTGGCTCTCCATGGCCGACCCCTACCTGGCCGAGGCAGCCGCCACCACCGGCTACGACTGGCTGCTAATCGACGGCGAGCATGCGCCCAACGACCTGCGCAGCACGCTGGGCGCCCTGCAGGCCGTCGCGCCCTACCCTTCGCAACCCGTGGTGCGCATCGCCGAAGGCAGCACCGCCCTCATCAAGCAGGTGCTGGACATCGGCGCGCGCACGCTGCTCGTGCCGATGGTGGATACGCCCGAGCAGGCTCGCGCGATCGCCGCCGCCACGCAGTACCCGCCGCACGGCATCCGCGGCGTGGGTAGCGCGGTGGGCCGCGTGTCGCAGTGGAGCGGCCGGGCGGACTACCTCGCCGTGGCCGACGACGAGGTCTGCCTGCTCGTGCAGGCCGAGACGGTGACCGCGCTGCGCCACCTGCCCGCGATCTGCGCGGTGGAGGGCGTGCACGGCGTCTTCATCGGCCCGGCGGACCTGGCGGCCTCCATGGGCCACCGCGGCAACCCCGGCCACCCGGAAGTGCAGGCCGCGATCGAGGACGCCATGCGCACCATCGTCGCGAGCGGCAAGGCCGCGGGCACGCTCACCTCCGACCCGGCGCTGGCGCAGCGCTATCTCGACCTGGGCTGCACCTTCGTGGCGGTGGGGGTGGACGTGCTGATGTTCGTGGGGGCTGCAAGGCGGCTGCGGGCGCAGTTCCAGGGAGCGGACGCTGTCGCGCCGCAGGCACCCAACGCGGCCTATTGAATCGGCGGTACGGTCGCGGTACCTCATCGCCATGAATGTAGGGCAGGCGATCCGGTGGACCTCGGGGTCCGCACCCCAGGCCTCGCGGCCGCGAGGGCTTGCGGCGTGCACACTGAAACACACCGGAGGGCCTGGTCACGGCGGGAGGCCGTGTCCCGCCACTATCATGGACCGGAGGCGGCGGCCACTGCCCTGCCACGTCCCGCACACTCCCCTCGTTCAGAATCCGGTCCGCATGCCTTCAGGTCCTTCCCTCCGCCCACCTTTCGACTTCACCGAACTCGCCGATCAGATCGCGGCGGCCAGCCGCGCGGCCCTGTCCGAGATCTCCGCACGCTGCGGCGACGATCCCGTCCGTGCCTTCGCGCTGTACACCGACGACGGTGCCATGACGGTCTGCCCGGCCCTGGCCACGGAGCGGCAATTGCACACGCTCGCCGATGAAAACCCGGACGAGGCCGACTTCTACCGCTTCAGCCCGACCGAATGGCCGATGGAGGGCAAAGGCGCAGAACCGGCTTTCGGTGCCCTCTGCACCCGGGTGCGCACGCACGTGATGGCGCTGGAAGACGAACCGGAAGAAGACTCCACGGCGTTCGAGGCTTTCCGCGAGGAACTGCTGGAAACCTTCGTGCAGGTGCTGGAGCGCCTGCGCGCGGAAGATCCCGCGTTCGCGGACCCGCGGCTCATGCTGCTGGTCACGGTATCGGACGGCGACGAAACCGCCGCGGTGCTGCGCGACCGCATCGCCCGGCTGAACGGCCCCGATGTGCAGCAGCGGTTCGGAGCATGGGCCGCAACCTGGGCGGACTGAAACAGCCCGCGGTGGCGGCCCCGAGCCACCGCCGCGGCGCCGCGAACGACTCAGCTGCCCGCGACCTTCATCCGGTTGACCAGCACCGAGCCGATCGTCTTCGCGCCGTAGTTGTAGGCGTCCGCGCCCACGGCCTCGATGCCGAGGAACATGTCCTTCATGTTGCCCGCGATGGTGATCTCGTGCACCGGGAAGGTGATCTCGCCGTTCTCGACCCAGAAGCCGCTCGCGCCGCGCGAATAGTCGCCGGTCACGTAGTTCACGCCCTGGCCCATGAGTTCGATCACGAAGAGGCCGGTGCCGAGCTTCTTCAGCATCGCATCGAGGTCGTCGCCCGCCTGCGTGAGGCGGGAGGTGAGCGCGAGGTTGTGCGAGCCGCCGGCATTGCCCGTGGTGCGCATGCCGAGCTTGCGGGCCGAGTAGGTGCTGAGGAAGTAGCCCTGCACCTCGCCGGCGTCCACCACCTTGCGCGGTGCCACGCGCACGCCCTCCTCGTCGAAAGGCGAGCTGCCCTTGCCGCGTGCGATGAACGGGTCTTCGGCGATGTCGATGTGGTCGGGGAAGACGCGCCGGCCCAGCGCATCGAGCAGGAAGGTGCTCTTGCGGTAGAGCGCTCCGCCGCTCACCGCCTGGGTGAAGGCGCCGAGCAGGCCGGAGGCGAGCGTCGATTCGAACAGCACCGGGCATTCGGTCGTGGGGATCTTGCGGCTGCCCAGGCGGCTCAGGGCGCGCTCGGCCGCATAGCGGCCCACGGCTGCGGGCGACGCCAGCTCGGCCGCGTCGCGCATGGAGGAGTACCAGGCGTCGCGCTGCATTTCGGCATTGCGGCCCGGCAGCGAGGCGATGGGCGCCACCGAGAGGCTGTGGCGCGAACTCGCGTAGCCGCCGCGGAAGCCGTGGGTGTGGGCGCTGAAGAAATGGCTCTGCTG
The DNA here is from genome assembly GCF_031844105.1 of Acidovorax sp. PRC11. Classification (NCBI taxonomy): domain Bacteria; kingdom Pseudomonadati; phylum Pseudomonadota; class Betaproteobacteria; order Burkholderiales; family Comamonadaceae; genus Acidovorax; species Acidovorax sp. PRC11. The sequence continues at coordinate 49,528 of NZ_JAUZUQ010000021.1, forward strand.
GGCCGAGACGCCGGCGCCTTCGCTGTTGGTGATGCGGCGGTGCGTGCGCAGGGCCGCTTCCTCGCATTCGAGCGCGATGCGCGCGGCCTCTTCGCTGGTGATGGCCCAGGGATGGAACAGGTCCAGCTCGCGGTGGGTGCCGGGGGCGGCCACGTCCGCCACGTCCGGCAGGCCGGCCACCGGGTCTTCGGCGGTGAAGCGCGCGATGTCGTAGGCGGCCTGCACGGTCTGCTCGATGGCGCGCTCGGAGAAGTCCGACGTGCTGGCATTGCCGCGGCGATTGCCCAAGTAGACGGTAACGCCCAGGGACTTGTCGCGGTTGCGCTCCACCGTCTCCAGCTCGCCCTTGCGCACGCTGACCGACAGGCCGCAGCCCTCGGAGGCCTCGGCGCCCGCGTCGGTGGCGCCCAGGCGCAGCGCGTGGGCCAGGGCCCGGTCCACCAGCTCCTCGAACACGCCGCGGCTGTAGCTGAAGCCGTTGCCGGCATCGCCGCCGGCAGGCACGGACGCGGGAGCGGAGGAGCGGACGGAAGGGGCAGCGGCGCGGGCTGCGGTACGGGGGCGGGTGGTCTTCATATCGCCGGCTATGATACTTGCCGCCTTCCGCCCCCGCCCAGGGGCCCCTTTTGTCCCCTCTTCCATGTCCCGCAAACCCAAAAAAGGCTATTTCGTGAAGGGCCATTTCGTCGCCGAAGGCAGCGAACTGGACCTGCAGCTCAAGGCCGAGCTCAAAGGCACGACCGAAGCCAGCCGCACCGATATGAAGCGCGAGAGCGATGCGCTGCAGCAGCTCGGCCAGGACCTGCTGACGCTGCGCAGCGACCTGCAGGCGCGCCTGCAGCTGCCCGACAAGCTGCAGGACGCGCTGGCCGAGGCCCGCCGCATCACCAACTTCGAAGGCAAGCGCCGGCAGATGCAGTACGTGGGCAAGCTGATGCGCCAGCTCGATCCGTCGCTGGTCGTCGCCGCGCGTGCCGCGCTGGACGAGCAGCACAACGGCTCGGCCACGGAGAAGCTCGCGCTGCACGAGGCCGAGCAGTGGCGCGAACGCCTGATCGCCGACGACGGCGCCCTGCCCGTCTGGATGGAGCGCTTCCCGCGCACCGACACCCAGCAGCTGCGCGCGCTGATCCGCCAGGCCCGCAAGGACGCGCCCGAGGGCAAGGAAGCCAACGTGCAGGTCTCCCAGGGCCTGGCCCCGCGCAAGGGCCGCGCCTACCGCGAGCTGTTCCAGCTGGTGCGCGAGCAGATGGACGAAGCGGCCCTCCACGCCCGCCATGAGGAATCAGAACGCGATGCCTGAGGCCCTTCCCGCAGCAGAGCCGGTGCGCATCGGCATCGTGTCGGTGAGCGACCGCGCGAGCCGCGGCGTGTACGAGGACAAGGGCCTGCCCGCGCTGCGCGAGTGGCTGGAGCGCGCGCTGCACAACCCGGTGCAGTTCGAGGAGCGGCTGATTCCCGACGAGCAGGAGCGCATCAGCGCCACGCTCATCGACCTGGTGGACGCCGTGGGTTGCCACCTCGTGCTGACCACGGGCGGCACGGGTCCGGCGCCCCGCGACGTCACGCCCGAGGCGACGCTGGCCGTCGCGCACCGCGAAATGCCGGGCTTCGGCGAGCAGATGCGCCAGATCGGCCTGCGCTTCGTGCCCACGGCCATCCTGTCGCGGCAGGTGGCGGTGATCCGCCACGGCAGCCTGATCGTCAACCTGCCGGGCCAGCCCAAGGCGATCGCGGAGACGCTCGAAGGACTGAAGGACGCCGATGGCGGCACGGTCGTGCCCGGCATCTTCGCGGCCGTGCCGTACTGCATCGATCTGATCGGCGGGCCCTACCTGGAAGCGCGCGAGTCGGTCTGCAAGGCGTTCCGGCCCAAGGACGCGCGGCGGCCGGCGCGGCCCGAAGCCCCTATTTCCCCACCAGCGCGTTGAGCTTCTCGGCCTCGAACTGCTCGTTGCGGGCGGCGTCGCAGGGCACGCAGTCGCGCGCCTGCGGGGCCGCATGCGAGAGCTTTTCGATCGCGGCCCAGAGCAGCGCGATCTGGCGCTCCTGCGACGACGCGTTGTCGATCAGGCCGCGCATGGCCTGCGAGAGCGGGTCGTCCTCCTGGGTCACGCCGTAGGCCGAGAAGGTGCGCGGCGCGGACCGGGGCGCGCTGGCCTCGGTCACGTCGGCGCTCTGCCCGGCCTTGGAGGGAACGATGCGCGCCGGGATGCCCACCGCCGTCGCGCCCGCGGGCACGGGCTTGATGACGACGGCATTGCTGCCGATCTTGGCGCCATCGCCGACCTCGAAGCCGCCCAGCACCTTCGCACCCGCGCTCACCACGACGTCGCGGCCCAGCGTGGGATGGCGCTTGGCGCCCTTGTAGAGCGAGGTGCCGCCCAGGGTCACGCCCTGGTAGATGGTGCAGCCGTCGCCGATCTCGGCGGTTTCGCCGACCACGACGCCCATGGCATGGTCGAAGAACACCCGCTCGCCGATCTTCGCGCCCGGATGGATCTCGATGCCCGTGAGCCAGCGCGCGCAGTGCGAGATGAAGCGCCCCGGCCACTTCAGGCCGTGCGTCCAGCACCAGTGCGCCGGACGGTGCAGCCAGATGGCGTGCAGGCCGGGGTAGCAGGTGACCACCTCCCAGGTGCTGCGGGCCGCGGGGTCGCGGTCGAGGATGCACTGGATGTCGGAGCGGAGGCGGGCAAGCATGGGGAGTCGAGGCTTTTGAATAAGCTCTGCACGAAAAGAGCCGTGCAGTCTATCGCTTCGCCTGCGCCGCTTCCGACATGGCTTTGGCGACACCGCGCAGGATGTGGATTTCCTCGGGGGTGGGTTGCGCGCGGTTGAAAAGCTGGTTGAGGCGCGGCATGAGCTTCTTGGGCGCGGCAGGGTCGAGGAAGCCGATGTCCACCAGCGCGCGCTCCCAGTGCGCAAGCATGCCTGCCACCTGCGCCGCGTCGGCCCGGGACGGGGCCGGCGTGGCGTCGCGCACCGGGAACCCGCCCAGGGCGAGCCGCCACTCGTAGGCGATCACCTGGATCGCCGCGCCCAGGTTGAGCGAGCCGAAGCCGGGGTTGGTGGGAATGGAGAGCGCGACGTGGCAGCGGTAGACGTCTTCGTTGGCCATGCCGAAACGCTCGGAGCCGAAGAGGAAGGCGATACCGCTCTCGCCGCCGGCCGCGCCTGCCGCGCCATCGCCGCCGGGATCCTCCTGCCCTGCTGCCACGGGCGGCACCACGGGCGCGGCGCCTTCGAGCGCGAGCTCGGCCAGCGGGCTGGGCTCGGCCGGTGCGTCCATCCCGGGCCGGCGTTGTTGCAGCAGCCATTCGAAGTGTTCCCGCGGCGAGCGCGTGGGCGGGCCGAAATCGCGCGGCGTCATCGCCGTGGCGCAGAGGTGGCTGATGCCGTCCAGGGCCTCGTCCAGCGTCTCGACGATGCGGGCGTTCTCCAGCACGTCGAGCGCGCCGCTCGCGCGCTGGATGGTTTCCTCGCGGCGCAGCACGTTGGCCCAGCGCGGGGCGACCAGCACCAGGTCGCCGAAGCCCATGGTCTTCATGGCGCGCGCGGCGGCGCCGACGTTGCCGGCGTGGCTGGTCTGGATGAGGATGAAGCGGGTTTTCATGGCGAAGTACGGCAGGCAGGCGGACAGCGTGGGACGGAACGAACCCGCGATTGTCGCCGCACCGCCGTGCTGCACCCGGCCCTGCCCGCCGCCGCTGAGCGCAAGGGACCCGCAGCCGGCGCGCATCCGGGCGCGCCGGCTTGCGACCGGCGCCGTCAGGCCGAGGAGCGCCCCCGCTTCGCATCCCGCCCGGACACGGAGCTGCCGTCACCCGGAGCCGCCGTCGGAACCGAGCGCAGGGCGGAGAGGTAATTCGAGCGCCACCGGGTCAGGTCTTCGGTCCTGACGTTGTCCAGCAACCGGGCATGGCGCTCCCTGCGCTCTTCCGGCCCCATGGACAGGGCCTGCTCGTAGGCACGGGTGATGGCCTGCAGGTTCGACGGCGGTACCTGGATGGCGTCCTTGAGCTGGTAGGCAGCCCCCGCTCCTTCGGACAGCACCAGGACGCCGGGGTCCTTTGCATCCTGCGTGGCCACATATTCCTTGGACACCAGGTTCATGCCGTCCGCCACGGAGGTGACCACGCCCACCCGGCTCATGCGGTAGATGTCCGGCAGCGCATTGCGCTGGACCGACTGGTCGATGTACAGGATGGGCTGCCAGGACTCGGTTCCGTACCGCTGGTTGATTGCGTCCACGAGCTTGCGGGTGTTGCGCGCCAGGTCCGCATAGGCCTGCACGTTCTGCCGGGACGGGGCGCCGATCTGCACGAAGGTCACCTTCCCGCGCAGGTCCGCGCGGCGCTCCAGCAGGTCCCCGAGCGCGGACAGCCGGTCGGGAATGCCCTTGGCGTAATCCAGCCGCTCCACGCCCACCATCAGCATCCGGCCCTGGTCCTTCTCGGCCCGGACCTTGTCCAGGATCCAGTCGGAATCGGCATTCGGCTTCAATTCCATGAGATTCTGGAAATCGATCCCGATGGGAAAGTGCTCGAGCTGGATGCGCCGGCCGTAGGCCTGCAGGGTCTTTCCGTCCTCGGCCTCCTGCGCATGCTCGGCGCGCACGTACTCGCGCAGGTGGTCCACGTCCCTGGGGATCTGCATGCCCACGAGGTCGTAGCTGAAAAGGGACTGCATGAGTTCCCCGTGCTGCGGGATCGCCTTGAAAACGTCCGGCGCCGGAAACGGGCTGTGGTTGAAGAAGCCGATGCGCTGTCGGCAGCCCAGCTTGCGGAGCTCTTCGGCCAGCGGGATGAGATGGCAGTCGTGGATCCAGAGGACATCGTCGTCGCGCAGCAGCGGCGCGAGCTGGGAGGCGAATATCCGATTCACCTGCCGGTAGACGCCGTAATGGCTGGGTTTCAGATCCGCCCATTGCGCGCTGTTCTGCATGACCGGCCAGAGCACCGAATTGTAGAAGCCGGAATAATAATGATTGAATTGCGCCCGGCTGAGATCCATGCCCACCAGGGTGGATTTTCCGAAGGGCTGGGTTCTGATTTTCGGGGTACCCGGCCTTCCGCCGATTTCTCCGCTCCAGCCCATCCAGAGGCCTTCGTTGCCGTGCATGGTGTCGGCGAGCGCGACCGCGACTCCGCCTGCGGCGGCCTTCGACGGATCCACCATCCGGTTGGACACCACGACGAGGCGGCCATCGGCCGAGGGCGCCTGCGGGAGGCCGGGCTGCGGAGCCGCCGCGGCGTCCCGGGCGCGCTTGCGGCGCCGGGCCAACCCGCCCGGCTGTTGGCCCGCGCCGGCCGTCGACCGCTCGCGCTCCTGCGCGGACTGCGCTGCGGCGGCAGCCCCGTCCTGCGCCGGCGAGCGGACGCCACCGGAATGGCGGGACGCATGGGAAATAGATCGAACCATGGATGGATATTCCTTTTTCTGAATGGCGGCCCCGTGGGTGCCGAACGCGGCGCCATCGCCGTACGCACTGCGCCCTGCAGTGGAGATGGGCTGCGGCGAAACACCCGGGACCGTGAAGAACGTTTCCAGACCTTCCGGAAACCGATGAATGCAGTTTATTTCCTTCCGGGCAGAAGATTATCTGCAAAGCATTTTTGAATCACATGCGGCGCAGAATTTTTGAAAATCCGAAAACCTTCGCTTTTTCAGCCAGTGCTTCGTGCACGGGTCCACTCCCGCCCGGCACCGCCCCGCACGCCGGAAAGCCAAGGAGCCCATGGCGCCATGCATCGTGTAGCATTCGCGCCCCCTGCCATGGCCCAGATCGTCGTCCACCAGCTCCGCAAGTCCTACCGCGTGCACGAACGCGACCCCGGCGTGTCCGGCGCGCTGCGGGCGCTGGTGCGCCCGCGCTACCGCACGGTGGAAGCGCTCTCGGGCGTGTCGTTCGAACTCCAGCGCGGCGAGATGCTGGGCTTCATCGGCCCGAACGGTGCCGGCAAGTCGACCACCATCAAGATCCTGGCGGGCATCCTGCGGCCCGACGGCGGCAGCGTCCTCATCGACGGCTGCGATCCGTTCGCCGACCGGGAGCGGCACGTGGGCCGCATCGGCGCCGTCTTCGGGCAGCGCACGCAGCTGTGGTGGGACCTGCCCGTGCGCGACGGCTTCGCGCTGCTGCGCGACATCTACCGCGTGGACGCTCACCGCTTCGAGCGCACGCGCGACGAGCTGGTGGCGCTGCTGCACCTGGAGCGCGTGCTCGACCAACCGGTGCGGCAGCTGTCGCTGGGCCAGCGCATGCGCGCAGAGATCGCCGCCGCGCTGCTGCACCAGCCGGACATCCTCTTCCTCGACGAGCCCACGATCGGGCTGGACGCGCCCTCCAAGCTGGCGGTGCGCGACTTCGTGCGGCGCGCCCACCGCGAGCGCGGCACCACGGTGCTGCTCACCACGCACGACATGCACGACATCGAGGCGCTGGCCGGGCGGGTGATCGTGATCGGGCATGGCCGCGTGCTGGCGGACGGGCCGGTGGAGGCGCTGCGCGCGCAGGTCGCCGCCGCGCGGCGTGCCGAGGGCATGACCGCCGACCCCGACGCGGACGACGACCCGGCGATCGAGGCCGTGATCGCGCGCTTCTACGCGCTGCACGGTGCGGCCGAGGGCTGAGGGCCGCGCACATGTCCATGGTGATGCGGCCCTATATGGCGGCCTTCGTGTCGCGCTTTCTGGTGATGCTGCAGTACCGCACCGCTGCCTGGGCGGGCTTCGCCACGCAGTGCTGGTGGGGCGGCATCAAGGCGATGGTGCTGGCCGCGTTCTACGGCAGCGCGGCAGCCGCGCAGGCACCCGCGCCCCTGTCGCTGGAGCAGGCCATCACCTACGTCTGGCTGGCGCAGGGCCTGTTCGCGCTGCTGCCCTGGGGCAGCGACCCGGAGATCGCGCAGGCCGTGCGCACGGGCTCGGTGGCCTACGACCGGCTGCGGCCGGTGGATGCCTACATCTTCTGGTTCGCCCGCTCCGCCGGCTGGACGGCCGCGCGCGTGCTGCCGCGGATGGCGATGATGGCGGCGTTCACCGGCGTGGCCCTGCCGCTGGCGGGCCTGGGTGCCTGGGGGCTGCAGCCGCCGGCCGGAGGGGCCGCCCTGGCGGCGTTCGCGGTGGCGCTGCTGCTGGCCCTGCTGCTCTCGACCTCCCTGGTGATGCTGCTCAACGTGGCCACCGCCGCCGCGCTCAACGAGCGCGGCATCAACACGCTGGCCGCACCGGTGGTGATCGTGTTCTCCGGCAACCTGCTGCCGCTGGCGCTGCTGCCCGACGCCTGGCAGGCGGCGCTGCTGCTGCAGCCGCTGGCGGGCGTGGTGGACATTCCGGCGCGGATCTATTTCGGGCGCCTCGCCGGGCTGGATGCGCTGGCGGCGCTGGCCCTGCAGGGCCTCTGGACGCTGCTGCTGGTGCTGCTGGGCCGCGCCTGCATGGCGCGCACGATGCGCCGCCTCGAAGTGCAGGGTGGCTGAGGTGCGCACGGGATCGATGGCACTGTTCCTGCGGCTCGCGCGGGCCTCGCTGAACGGGCAGGCGCGCTACCCGGGATCGGCGCTGATGCTCACCCTGGGCCAGTTCCTGGTCACCGGGATCGAGGTCGCCGCGGTCTGGGCGCTGTTCCACCGCTTCGGCGACGTGCAGGGCTGGCGCATCGGCGAGGTGGCGGTCTTCTACGGGCTGGTGAACTGCATGTTCGCGATCGCGGACGCGCTGGGCCGGGGGTTCGACGTGCTGGGCACGGAATTCCTGCGCACCGGAGCCTTCGACCGGCTGTTGCTGCGGCCGCGCCCGGTCTGGCTGCAACTGATGGGCCACGACGTGCGCATCAGCCGGCTGGGCCGGCTGCTGCAGGGGCTGGCGGTGCTGGCCTGGGGCGCGGCGCAGGCCGGTGTCGCATGGAGCGTCCCGGCGGTGGCGCTGGCGGTGTTCGCGGTGGCGGGCGGCGTGGCGCTCTTCCTGGGCATCCTGGTGCTGCAGGGCGCGCTGTCGTTCTGGACCGTGGAGAGCCTGGAGATCGCCAACGTGCTGACCTACGGCGGGGTGGAGGCGGCGCAGTATCCGCTCGCGATCTACGCGCGCTGGTTCCGGTGGCTGCTGACCTTCGCGGTGCCGCTCGCCTGCGTGGCCTACTACCCGGTGCTGGCCCTGCTCGGCCGGCCCGATCCGCTCGGTGCGCCGGCGTGGGTCGGGTGGGTGTCGCCGCTCGCGGGCTTCGCGTTCCTCGCGGCATCGTCGTTCTTCTGGCGCCTGGGGCTGCGGCGCTACGCTTCCACGGGCAGCTAGCTGAGACGGCCTCCGTGCCGGACACCCGGGCAGGCCGCTGAAGGAATTCCGCAGGGGCGCTAAAATACCCGGCCATCACGCCCGCATCGCCGGGCGATTCCTTTTTCCGCCCCGGCGGCCGCTCCTTCACCACAATTCATGTCGTCCAATCTGCATCCCATGCTCAACGTGGCCATCAAGGCCGCACGCGCCGCCGGCGCCATCATCAACCGCGCGGCGCTCGACGTCGAGGCGGTGCGCGTTTCGCAGAAGCAGATCAACGACTTCGTGACCGAGGTGGACCACGCGAGCGAGCAGGCGATCATCGAGACGCTGCTCACGGCGTATCCGGGCCACGGCATCCTGGCGGAAGAGTCGGGCAGCCAGTACGGCGCCAAGGATTCGGAATTCATCTGGGTCATCGATCCGCTGGACGGCACCACCAACTTCATCCACGGCTTTCCCGTCTACTGCGTGAGCATCGCGCTCATGGTGCGCGGCAAGGTCGAGCAGGCCGTCATCTACGACCCGACGCGCAACGACCTGTTCACGGCCACCAAGGGCCGCGGCGCCTACCTGAACGAGCGGCGCATCCGCGTCTCCAAGCGCACGCAGCTGAAGGAAAGCCTGCTGTCCACCGGCTTCCCGTTCCGCCCGGGCGACAACTTCAAGACCTACCTGCACATCATGTCCGACGTGATGCAGCGCACGGCCGGCCTGCGCCGCCCCGGCGCCGCCGCGCTGGATCTCGCCTACGTGGCGGCCGGCTTCACCGAAGGCTTCTTCGAGACGGGCCTGTCGATCTGGGACGTGGCCGCCGGCTCGCTGCTGGTGACCGAGGCCGGCGGGCTGGTGGGCAACTTCACGGGCGAAGCCGACTTCCTCGAGCAGCGCGAATGCCTCGCGGCCTCGCCCCGGATCTACGGCCAGCTCGTGCCCATCCTGACCAAGTACAGCAAGTTCGCGAGCGCCGGCGACAAGGCCGCCGTGCGCCAGGCCGTGCAGAGCGACACCCCGGCGGGCGTGCCCGCTGCGGAGCCGGAAGCGGCGCAGGCTCCGGAAGCGGACGGCAGCGAAGAGGCGCCGCGCGCGCCGTTCTGACACGAAGAAGGCGATCGCCGTCACGCAAGCCGCCGGGCGCGCCAGCGGCTTGGGCGGCGGCGCCTGCGGGGCTCGCCCGCGGCCCGCGCCGCACGGCGCGGGGTCCGGCGCCTTCCGCACCGAGGAAAACCGCGAATGCGGCCTGCCGTACCGTGCCAGCGGTGGGGAATAGGGTACGGCTGAGTCGGCGGTTTCTGGCAGGATCGGGCTTCCACGCTTCCCCGTTCGGCTCCGCTGCGCCGCGTCCCTCATCCGGGGCCATCGGCAGCGTCGAGCGGACGGCTGCCGGTCCGGTGCCACGCCCCCGCCCGGGCGTGCAGGCAGCCGATGCCCCGTCCCACGATCCATGTCCGTCCCCTCCCCCGCTTCCCCGACAGCCTTTCCGGCCTCCGTTTCCCGTCCCGCGCCGTCCGGCGCCCCGCCCGGTGGCCCCGCTTCAAGCGCGGCGCCGGATTTCTCGCTCGTCGTCGCCACCATCGATCCCGACGGCGCACTCCTGCAGGCCCTGCTGGACAGCCTGGCGAACAGCACCGAGCGCAGCTTCGAGGTCATCGTGGCCGACCAGACGCAGGGCGACCACCTCGCGCGGGTGATCGACGGCTTCGCCGGCCGGCTCCACGTACGGCGCCTGTGCCTGCCCGCGCGCGGGGCCTCTGCGGCCCGCAACGCGGGCGCGGCGCTGGCGCGGGGCCGGTGGATCGGGTTCCCCGACGACGACTGCCGCTACCAGCCGGACACGCTCGCCGCGGCGCGGCGGGTGCTGTCGATGAACGGCGTGCGCATCGCCACGGGCCGCACCGTGACCGCCGAGCAGCGGCCGTCGGTGCTGCGCTGGCGCCGGGCGGCCGGGGATTTCGACCGCTGGAACATGTTCGCCTGCCTGACCGAGGCCACGCTGTTCGCGGAGCGCGCGCTGTTCCTGGCCGTGGGCGGCTTCGATACCCGCTTCGGGCCCGGCGCGCCCTTCCCGGCCGCCGAAGGCGTGGAGCTGGTGGACCGGATGCTGCGCGAGGGCAGCGGCTGGCGGGCGCGCTTCGATCCGGCGATCCAGATGGAGCACCCCGACAAGATCCCTCCGTGGAACCGTTGGGCGGCACAGCGCTTCTACCGCTACGCGCAGGGCGACGGTGCGTTCGTCGTGCGGCGCTTCGGCGGTCACACGCTGCGCTGGGTGGTGCTCACGCTGGGCTCGGCCGGGCTGCACACGCTGGTGTTCCGCGGCTGGGTCAGCATCGCCCATGCGGCGCGCATCGCCGGTGTCTGCGTCGGCGCGTGGCGCTACGCCCGGGCGGCGCGCCGGGAAGGCGGCGGCTGATGCGCGGGCTCCGGTACGTCTCGCCGGCGGACACGACCGGCTACGCGGCCGCCGCCAAAGGCTACCTGCGCGCGCTCGCCGGAGCGGGCGTGCCGCTGCAATGGACGCCGCTGCGCTGCCCCGGCGCGCGCTACCAGCCCGTGGCGGCCCACGAGGTGGTGGAGGACGACCTGCGACCCCTGGCGCACCGGCCGCTCGACTACGACACCGTGCTGCTGCACACGGTGCCCGAGTACTACCCCGAATGGCTCGATGCCGAACGGGCCGCCGGCCGGCGCGTCGTCGGCTACACGGTCTGGGAGCTGGAGCGCCTGCCAGCGCACTGGCCGGCGCTGCTGAACCGGCTCGATGCGGTGATCGTGCCCTGCCGGTGGAACGTGGCGGTGTTCCGCCGTGGCGGCGTCACCGTGCCCATCCATGTGGTGCCGCATCTGTCGCAGTTCCGCGGCGGTGCCGTTGCCGATCCCACGGGCCGTACCTCGCTCATGCGCCGCCTGGGCGGCCCGCAGGCGCTGGCAGGCCGCTTCGTGTTCTACGGCATCGGCGTCTGGAGCGAACGCAAGGGCATGGAGCGCTTGCTGCGCGCCTACCTCGATACCTTCACCAGCGCCGATCCCGTCGCGCTGGTCCTCAAGACGTCCTCCCGGGACCTGACGCGCTGGAGCCGCCACTGGCGCTCCGGCTGGCGGCGGCAGCATCCGCGCGCATCGCGCAGCGCGGCGGCGCTGGCGGCGGAATACCCCGCGCCCGCGCCGTGGCAGGTGATCGACGACGACGACCTGACCGACGGCGAGTTGCGTGCGCTGCACGCACTGGGCGATGCCTTCGTGTCCATGACGCGCACGGAAGGCTGGGGCCTGGGCGCGTTCGACGCGGCCTGGAGCGGCAATCCGGTGGTGATGACCGGCCACGGCGGGCAGACCGACTTCCTGCCGCCGGAACTGGCCTGCCTGCTCGACTACCGGATGGTGCCGGCCCACGAGCCCTTGTGGGCCCGGGGCTATTCGCCACGCGATGCGTGGGCCGAGCCCGACGCGGCGCAGGCCGGACGCTGCATGCGGGCATGGGCCGCGGACCCGGCCTCCGCACGCGCGCGCGGCGAGCGACTGGCGGCCCACGTCCGCACGGAATTCGCCGCGGAGCGGGTGCTCGCGGCGCTGCGGACGGCACTGGAGCGCCCGGCATGATCCCGCGCACCTTCCACTTCGTGTTCGGCCTCAAACCGCAGACCGAGCCCTTCCACCTGATGTACTACCTGTGCCTGGCCTCGTGCCTGGCGGTGGAACGTCCCGATTCGGTGGTGCTGCACTACGAGCACGAGCCCTGGGGCCCCTGGTGGGACCGCATCCGGCCCGCGCTGCAACTGCGCCGTGCCGAGCGCTGCGAGCTGGTGGAAACCTTCCGGTACCCCGATCCGGAGGTGGCGCGCTACCGCTACGCCCATGCCGCCGACTTCGTGCGGCTGCAGGCCCTCATTGCCGAGGGCGGCGTCTATGCCGACATCGACACGCTGTTCGTGCGCCCCCTGCCCGAAGACCTGTGGCGGCGCGGCACCTGCGTGCTCGGCGAGGAGCGCTCGCCCGATCCGTCCCAGCCCTCCTACTGCAATGCGTGGATCGCGGCGCCGGCCGGCGATCCGTACTGCCGCGCCTGGCTGTCCGGCATGGCCGACCGCTTCGACGGCAGCTGGAGCGGGCACTCGACGCTGCTGCCCTACCAATTGGCGCAGCGCATGCCGGGAGCGCTCCATGTGGAGCCCGAGACCTCGTTCTACGCCTTCGACTGGCGGCCCGAGCGCATCGACGCTTTGTTCCTGCGCGACCGTCCCCTGCCCCCCGAAGCGCGCAGCCTGCATCTGTGGAACCACCTGTGGTGGTCGCCGGCGCGGCGCGACTTCTCGCGCTTCCATGCCGGCCGGCTGACGCCCGAGTACGTGGCGTTCGCGCGCACCACCTATGCGCGTCTGGCGCGGCCTTTCCTGCCGCAGGATCTGCATCCGGACCGGGCGGACTGGCGGCGCCAGCAGTGGGCGGCCTTCCAGGAAGAGTGCCGCCATCCCCTGCGCGCACTGCGCGAGGCCTGGAGCCGCGCATGGTAGGCCGGGCCTGGCGCGGCCTGCGGTCGCTGGTCGCCGACGTGTTCGCGCTGCAGCGCGACGTGCAGGGCTTCCTGGTGCCGGAGCACCGGCGGACGCTGCACCGCATCGGCGTGCTGAGTGCGGTGTTCTCGCTGCTGGAGATGCTGGTGGCGGCCGCGGCACTGCCCTACATGGACTGCCTGGGCACGCGCCAGTGCGGCGTGGTGGGACGGATCGCAGGCTCTGCAGGTGCCGATCCGGTGATGGCGTATTCGCTGCTGCTGCTCGCGCTCATGTCGGTCAAGATGCTGGCCGACATGGTGCTGCAGTGGCGGGTGACGGGCTTCCAGCAGGACGTGCAGCGGCACACCGTGCTGCGGCTGCTGCAGGCCTACCTCGTCCAGGACTGGAACGGCTACCGCCAGCGCAACCCCCGGGACTACTTCCGCCGCTGCGCGACCACGGCGCTGGATGCGGCATTTGCCTGCACCCAGGCCGCCTCCGCCATCGCCTGCGGCCTCATCGTGCTGGTGCTCACCGCGCTGATGCTCACCGTGAACCCGGTGGTGTCGCTGGCGCTGGCGTCGGCCTTCGTGGCGCTGAACGGCGCCGTCCACCGCTTCACAGGCCACCGGCAGAAGCAGGCAGCCGAGGCGCGCGAGCAGGCGCAGCGCCGCTGGCATCTGGGCATGGGCGAGGCCCTCGACGCGTTCCAGGAGCTGCGCGCCCACGGCACCGAAAGCTACGTGGTCCGGGGCATCGACCGGCAACTGGACTCACTCGCCCGGGCCAACCGCTGGCTGGCGTTCATGCCCGTCCTGCCGCGCGTGGCGCTGGACTACCTGGCATTCACCGTGGTGCTGGGCTGCGTGCTGGTGTGGTCCTGGAGCGGCCGCCCGCTGGGCGGGCTGCTGCCCTACCTGGTGTTCTACGCGGTGGTGGCGCGCAGTCTGCTGCCGGCCATGATGCAGCTGCTGAGCATCCGCACATCGCTGCGGGGCGCGGCGCTGAACATCCGGCTGGTGGGCGAGGAACTGGAACGCGCGGCGTCCCTGCGCCGAGAGGTGAAGGCCATGGACACGTGCCCGGGCGCTCCCGCGCTGCGGCTGGAGGGCGTCGAGGTGATGCACGAGGGCCATGCGGAGCCCGTGCTGCGGGACGTTTCGGTGCAGGTGGCACGGCCGGCCTGGATCGCGCTGGCCGGGCCGTCGGGAACCGGGAAGAGCACGCTGCTGGACGTCGTCGCCGGACTGCAGCGCTCCCGCGGGCGGGTCCTCTGGCAGACGCCCGCGGGCGTCCCGCCGCGCATCGCCTACGTGCCGCAGCATGTGGCGATCCTGGATGCGAGCCTGCACGAGAACGTGGTGTTCGGGATGGACGGCGGGCGCGACGGGGACGTGCGGGCGGCGCTGGCGGTGGCCCAATTGGCCGGGCATGATCCGGCGGCGGGCTCGCTGCAGCTCTCCGGCGGCGAGCGGCAGCGGCTGGCGATCGCCCGGGCGGTGTACCGCCGGCCGGACCTCCTGCTGCTGGACGAGGCCACCGCGGCGATGGACGAAACCACCGAGGCCGCCCTGTTCGGCGCCCTGCGCACCGCGCTGCCCGATACCACCGTGCTCTTCATCACCCACCGCGAAGCATCGCTGCGCTTCGCCCAGGCGGTGTGGCGCCTGCGGGGCGGGCGCCTGGACGCGGAGGTGCGTGCATGACGCGGCCCGTGGCCGTCCTGCTCAGCCCGGTCTGGCCGCGGCCGGGCGGCAGCGGACGCGCCCTGCGCGCCTGGGACTGGATGCAGGAGCTCGCAGCCGGCCATGAATTGCACGTCTGGACACCGCAGGCGCCCGGCTCCACGGCGGGCTGGCCGCCGGGCGTGCGCGCCTGGGCCGGTGCGGACGACCTGGAGCCGCCCGCGCCGTGGGCCCGGCGGTTGGGCTGGCTGCTGCCGGGGCTCGGCGCCCACCGGCCCGGCACGATCGCCCACTGGCACCTGCCGAGGGCGCATCCACCGGCGCTGTCGGCGATGGTCCGGACGATCGGCGGCCGCCCGGTCGCGCGGCTGGTGGTGTTCCGGCTCTACCTCCACGGCGTGGCCGCGCGGCTGCGCGCCGGGCTGCCGGTGCAGCGGGCGGAACTCGACCTGGACGATTGGGACTCGGCCACGATGCGCAGCACCGCGGGCGCCCAGTGGCGCATGGGCCGGCGGCTCGACGCGGCGCTGGCGTGGCGGGAATCCCTGCAGTACCGCGCGATCGAGCGCCGCATCCCGGCCGGGTACGACGCCTGCTGGCTGGCCGCGCACGAAGACCTCCCCGCCTTTCCCGGCGCCGCCGTGCGGCCGAACCGGCTGCCCTTGCCGCTGCCCGCCTGCGCAGGCGCCGCCGCGCCTGGCGGGATGCAGATGGTGTTCGTCGGCAGCCTGGACTACCCACCCAACCAGGAAGCCGCGCTGCTGCTGGCAGAAGGGCTGGCGCCGCTGCTGCGCGCACGCCTGGCAGCGCCGTGGACCCTCCACGTCGCCGGTGCCCGCCCGCCGGACTGGCTGCGCGCACGGCTGCAGGCGGCAGAGGGCGTGCGGCCCTGGTTCGACGTGCCGGACGTGGAGCCGGTGTACGCGGCCTGCACGGTGGCGCTGCTGCCCGTCCTGGCGGGTGGCGGCACCAAGCTGAAGACGCTGGAGGCCCTGGCGCGGGGCATGGCGGTGGTCGCGAGCGCCGAGGCCGCGCGCGGACTGCGGCTGGTGCCCGGGCTCCACTACCTGCCGGCGGAGACTCCCGAGCAATGCGCGCAGGCCGTGCTGCGCCTGCATGCGGAGCCGGCGCTGCGGGCAGCCCTGGGCGCCGCGGGCCGGGACTGGTACGCCGCGTCGCACGCCCCGGCATGCTGAGCCGCGCGGCCGACGACATCCATGAACGGCCCCGCGGGCGTCATTCCGGGTCCGGGTACTTCAGCGCGATCTGCCGGAAATCCTCCGCCAGCTCGACGAAGGCATCCACCATGTCGGGATCGAAATGGCTGCCCCGGCCCTTCACGATCGTGGTGCAGGCCTGCTCGTGCGAGAACGCGGGCTTGTAGACGCGGCGACTGATGAGCGCGTCGTACACGTCGGCCACGGCCATGAGGCGCGCCGACACGGGAATCACGTCGCCCGCCAGCCCCAGCGGATAGCCGGAGCCGTCCCACTTCTCCTGGTGGCTGTAGGCGATCTCCTTGGACACGCTGAGGAACGCCACGCGCATGCCCAGGCGCCGCTCGGCGTTCTCGATCGCGTCGCGGCCGAGCGTGGTGTGGGTCTTCATGACCTCGAACTCTTCCGCCGTGAGCTTGCCCGGCTTCAGCAGGATGCTGTCGGGAATGCCGATCTTGCCGATATCGTGCAGCGGCGCGGACTTGTAGAGCAGATCGATCATGCGGTCGTTCAGCACGGCCTCGAAGCGCGGGTGCCGCGCGAGGCGCTCGGCCAGCGCCTTCACGTAGAGCTGGGTGCGCCGGATGTGGTTGCCCGTCTCGTTGTCGCGCGTCTCGGCCAGCGAGGTCATGGCCATGATGGTCACGTCCTGGATCGCCTGCACCTCCAGGGTGCGCAGCGCCACCTCGCGCTCCAGGTAGGCGCTCTTGTCGCGCAGGAAGTCGGCGGTGGCCTTGAGCGCCAGGTGCGTGTGCACGCGCGCCAGCAGGATGGGCGGGCTGATCGGTTTGGTGATGTAGTCCACCGCGCCCGCGGCGAGGCCCCTGCGCTCATCCTCGGGGGTGCTGCGCGCGGTCAGGAAGATCACCGGAATGTCGCGCGACACGGGATGCGCCTTGAGCTGGCGGCAGACCTCGTAGCCGTCGAGCCCGGGCATCATGATGTCCAGCAGGATGAGGTCGGGCGGCGTGTCCGACTGGGCGATGCGCAGCGCCTTCTCGCCGTGGTTGGCGACCTTGACGAGGTAATGGTCGCGCAGCAGCGTGGACATCAGCGCGAGGTTGTCGGGCGTGTCGTCCACCACCAGCACCGTGGCGATGGTCCGGTCTTTGAGGACATGTTCTTCGAAGGACGGGGTGGTGTCCATGCGGCTTCTCCCTGTTTCTGTTGTGTGCGGTCGGGCGCTCAGGTGCCGGCAGGTTCCTGGGGGGCCTCGGTGGCGGCCTCCCCGGAAGGCTCCGGCGGGGCGCCGATGAGCGCCAGCGCCTGCTCGAAGTCGAAGTCGCGGACATGCGCCTCCACACGCACGAAGCCCGCGCCCAGTGCGCCGCGCAGCAGTATCGTCTGCTGCAGCAGAAAGTCCAGCGCCGCGGGGTCGTCGGCGGCCAGCAGGCAACGCAGCCGCTCGACCGCGGCCTGCGCGGCGCCCTCGCCGCCGCCGGCCAGCTCGCCTGCCATGGCGGATCCGGGCCCGGCCGGCAGCTCGGCCGCCGCCAGGCGCCAGGCCGACAGGCCCCGCAGCAGGGTCTCCAGACGGTCGAGCACCGCCTGCGCATGCGCGGCCAGGGCCTCTTCGCCGTCGGACGAAGCGCACCGCAGGCCCTGCTCCAGCAGATGGGCGTCGTGCGAAAGCGCGGTCGCGCCGATATTGGCCGCCACCGATTTCAGCGTGTGCGCCAGCCGTTCGGCCGTGGCGTGGTCGCCCATGCGCAGCGCGCTGCCCAGCGCCTCGCGCGTGCCCTGCTGGCCATCGGTGAACCGGCACAGCAGATCGGCATAGAGCGCGGGCCGGCCGAGCGCGCGCTGCAGTCCGCAGGCCACGTCCAGCCCCGGAACGCCGACCGGCAGCGGAATGCCGCCCTCGCCCTGCCCGGCGCGCCTGCCCCCCGCGCCGTCAGGCCCCCCACCGATCGCGGCGTCGATGCCGATGCCCGGGCGAGGCCGCACCCAGCGCGCCAGCGCGCGCCACAGCATGGCGGGCTCGATGGGCTTGGGCACATGGTCGTTCATGCCGGCCTCGAAGCAGCGCTGGCGGTCCGATTCCATCGCATTCGCGGTCATCGCGATGATGGGCAGCTGCGCGTGGTGCGGGTCCTCCCGGAGCCGCCGCGTGGCGGTCTCGCCGTCCATCACCGGCATCTGCATGTCCATCAGCACGACGTCGTATTCGGTGCGTGCCACGCAGTCCAGCGCCGCCTGGCCGTGCGCCGCGACGTCCACGATGAAGCCCGCGCCGCGCAGCAGCTCCACCGCCACGAGCTGGTTCAGCTCGTTGTCCTCCACCAGCAGCACGGAGGCGCCGCGCAACCGGGGCGGCGGCTGCTCGTCGTCCGGCCGCGCGAGGTGGGCATGGGCCGGCAGCCAGCCGTGCGCGAGCGGCTGCGCGAGCGTGTCGTAGAGCACCGAGGCGCTGACCGGTTTCACGAGCACCGTCTCGATGCCCTGCGCGCGCGCCGCGGGCATGATCTCGTCGCGGCCGTAGGCGGTCACCATCAGCATCTGCGGGGCCTGGTCGAGCCCCAGCTCATGGATGCGCCGGGCCAGCTCGATGCCGTCCATGCCCGGCATGCGCCAGTCGATGAGCAGCAGGCCGTAGGGCTCGCCGCCGTCCGCGCCCTCGCGCAGCATCTCCAGCGCCTGGGCGCCGTCGTGGCACTCGCTGGTCTCGAAGCCCATGGTGCGCAGCATGTCCGCCAGCACGGCGGCGGCGGTGTGGTTGTCGTCCACGATCAGCACGCGGCCGTTGCGCAGCGCGGGGGGCAGCGGCGGCGCCGCCGACGCGCCCTCGGCGCATTCGAGCGGCAGCGCCACCCAGAAGGTCGACCCTTCGCCGACCACGCTTTCGGCCCCCACCTCGCCGCCCATGAGCTCGGCGAGGTTCTTGCTGATCGCGAGGCCCAGGCCGCTGCCGCCGAAGCGCCGCGTGGTGGAGGCATCGGCCTGCTGGAAGCTCTGGAACAGCCGGCCCATCTGCTCGGGCGCGATGCCGATGCCGGTGTCGCGCACCTCGAAGCGCAGCCGCACGCGCCGCCCGTCGCGCTCCACCAGCCGCACGCGCACGTGGATCTCCCCGCGCTCCGTGAACTTGATCGCGTTGTTGGCGAAGTTGATCAGGATCTGGCCCAGCCGCAGTGCATCGCCCACCAGGTGGGGCGGCACGTCCGCGGCGACGTCGAGCACCAGCTCCAGCCCCTTCACGCCCGCCTTGTAGCCGACCACGTCGGCCATGCCCTCGAGCACCCGGTCGAGCACGAACGGCTGCTTCTCGACGACCAGCTTGCCGGCCTCGATGCGCGAGAAATCCAGGATGTCGTTGATCACGCCCAGAAGATGCTGCCCCGCCTGCTGGATCTTGCCGACATAGTCGGCCTGCCGCGGGGTGAGGCCCGACTTGAGCGCGAGGTGCGACATGCCGATGATCGCGTTCATGGGCGTGCGGATCTCGTGGCTCATGTTGGCCAGGAAGTTCGACTTCAGCGCCGTGGTCTCCTCGGCCAGCTCCTTCGCGCGGCGCAGTTCCCGCTCGGCACGCTGCCGGTCGGTGATGTCCACCAGTGTCCCGATGGCGCCGCCCGGCGTGCCGTCGGGCCGCTGGAAGCCGTGCATCCAGAACAGCGTGTGGTGGATCTGCCCGTCTGCATAGGTCAGATCGACCTCCTTGTGGATCGGCGGCCCGCCGGCGCGCAGGGCGCGGGCGTCGGCATCGAAGCCGGCGCGGTCCTCCTCCGACAGGAAGCCGGCCTCCAGCACCGTCTTGCCGACGAAGTCTTCGCGGCGGATGCCGAACGACTCCTCGTAGGCCCGGTTGAAACCGCGGTAGCGCCCCTGCCCGTCCTGGTGGAAGAGCGGGATCGGAATCGCGTCGACGAGCGCCTGCTGGAAGGCCAGCTGGTCCGCCAGGCGCGCCTCCAGTTCCTTCTGGTCGTGCACGTCCACCTGCACGCCGATGAGCCGGCGGGCCTGCCCTGCCGCGTCGCGCTCGACGCGCGCGGTGCACAGCAGCCAGCGCGCGGTGCCGTCGGGCCGCACCACCCGCCATGAGTCCTGCAGCCCGGGAGCCCTGCCGGTCAGCACCCTCTCCAGCCGCGCCTGCGCGCGCGGGCGATCCTCGGGATGCAGGGCGTCCAGCCAGTCGCGCAGCCGGCGCCCCTGCGGCCGGGGCACCAGGCCGTAGAGCGCCTCCAGCTTGTCGCTGAACACGAGATGGTCGCGCGCGATGTCGAGGTCGAAGACGCCCACGCGGCCCGCCTCCTGGGCGAGCACCAGGCGCTCGTTCATCTCGCGCATGGCCGTCTCCGCGCGGCGCGCTTCGGTGACGTCCTCGACCACCCAGAGGCTGGCGCGCGTGTAGCCCTCCAGCGGCAGCGTGCGCCCGGAGAGGCGCACCTCGAAGGGCATGCCGTCGCGGCGCGCCAGGGGCACGACCTCGCGCACCGCCTCGCCGGCGTCCAGCTGCGGGCCGACCGCTGCGAGGAAGCGCCCATGCGCTTCGGCCCCACCGAACAGGTCCGCCACGGCGCGGCCGTCCAGCTGCGCGTTCGGGCGGCCGATCAGCTGCGCGAAGGCCGGGTTGAAGCGCAGGACGCGGCCGTCGCCCACCAGCACCACCGGCGGCGCGTTGTCGAAGATCGCCGTCTGCAGCGCCAGGGCATCGTTGAGTTCGCGCTCGCGCCGCTGCAGCGCCTGGTGGGCGGTGACGCGCTCGGTCACGTTCTCGTGCAGCCCCACGATGGCGATGCGGCGGCCCCGGTCGTCGAACACCGGGGAGAGCGTCGCCTCGTCGTGGTAGATCGTGCCGTCCTGCCGCTGGTTGATGAATTCGCCGCGCCACGGCAGCCCCGCCATCAGCCGCGCCCACATCTGCCGGTAGGTTTCCGGCGGAGTGAGGCCCGAGGCGATCAGCGAGGGCTTGCGGCCGCGCACTTCATCGAGGGAATAGCCGGTGTTGGCCTCGTACTGCGCATTGACCCAGTCGATGCAGCCGTCGGCATCGGTAATCACCGCCGCCACGGGACTGGACTGCAGCGCGGCGCCCAGCACCCGGAAGCGCTCCATCGCCAGCGCCATGCGTGCGCGGTGGCGCATCATGTCCAGCAGCATGCCCCCGAGCACCAGCAGCAGCGTGAACACGCCCAGGCCGATCTGCCAGCGCTGCGCTGCGGGCAGCAGTGCGTGCAGGTCGTCGAGCATGACGATCTGCCATGCGCCGTCGGGATCGTGCCACTCGAGCGGGCGGCGCTCCAGCGCATAGCGCACGCCCCCTACCGTCACCTCGCGCGCATCGGCGCGGAACGGCAGCGCCTGGGCGACGCCGTTGTCGAACAGCGCACCGAACTGCCGCTGCCGGCGCACCGCGTCGATGCGCTCCTGCGTGAGCGGCGGCGACATCGCATAGCGCCACTCGGGCCGCGTGGCCGCGAAAGCCACGCCCTGCGGAGACAGCAGCACCATCGGGAAGCCGGAACGCTGCATCTGCGTCTCGAACGGCTCGAACGACATCTTCACCAGCACCACCCCCACGATGGCGCTCGCCGGCGTGTCGCCTTCATAGAGCGGCGCGGCGTAGTAGAGCCCGCGCTCCTGGGTGTTGCTGCCGAGCGCCGGGTAGACGTTCACCGCTCCGCGCATCGCCTGGTGGAAGTACGGCCGGCTGGAGAGATCGAGCCCGACCGCGGCATTGCCGGGCGTCTCGTGCGCCACCACCCGGCCGTCGGCCGCCAGCACATAGATGCCGCTCACGAGGAAGCGGCCGCGCGCCACCGCGAGGCGGGTCAGGGCCTGCGGCGCATTCGGCGGCAGCGTGCCGAGCGCGACCTCCTTGAGCGCGGGCTCGCTCAGGCCCAGCAGCGCCACCGCGCCGAGCAGCGGGCTGCCGGCCGTCTGGCTCATCAGGATGTCGGTGATGTGGGCCAGCAGGCTCTCGCGCTCCTGCGCGCGGGCGGCCTCGCGCCACTGGGCCACCGCCTGCACCGCGAGCCAGGCACCGGCCACCGCGAGCGCCAGCACCACGGCCCAGCCGCGCAGCCACCGGCCATCGCGTGCCGCGACCTTGTCGAACAGCGCCGCCAGCCCTCCCAGCCGGGCGCGCGGGCGCGGGCTCAGGCGCATGCGGACGCTCCCTGCCGGCCCCGCGGGGCGGCCCGGCCCGCACTGCCGAGCAGGACACCGGGCGGCAGTCCCGCTCCGCAATGGCCGGGCGGCGGCGCAGCGGCAGCCACGTGGACGGAAAAGGCATCGACAGGCACGGTCGCTTTGAACCTTCGCAAACGGGAGGAAACACACCGGGGGCAAGGTCGGGCATGCGATTGCGGCATAACCCAGGCCACAGTATGGCAAAAGGTAACAAAGCATGGATTTTTTTACACATCTCTCACCCTGGCTCGCCACCGCCGTCGCGGCGCTGATCGCCATCACCGCTGCCGCCGTCGTTCACCGCATCGCCTCGCTGATCGCCCTGCGTGCCACGCGCGGCCTGCCGGTGCTCCACACGGTGGTTCAGGTGTGCGTGCCGGTGGTGCGCGTGCTGCTGCCGCTGGCGGCGCTTCAACTGGTGTGGGTGGCCGCTCCCAATGAGCAGGCCTACATCGGAACGGTGCGGCATGCCGGGGGCCTCGCCCTGATCGCTGCGGTGGCCTGGCTGCTGATCACCGGCATCGGCGGCCTGGCCGACGGGGTGATCGCGCGCTACCCGGCGGACGTGGAGGACAACCTCACGGCCCGGCGCATCGCCACGCAGGCGCGCGTGCTGTCGCGCACCGCCATGACGGGCGTGCTGATGGCGGCGCTGGCGCTGATGCTCATGACCTTCCCCGGCGCGCGGCAGGTGGGCGCCAGCCTGCTGGCTTCGGCGGGTGTGGTGGGCATCGTGGCGGGCCTCGCCGCGCGGCCGGTGTTCAGCAACATGATCGCCGGGCTGCAGATCGCGCTCGCGCAGCCGATCCGCATCGACGACGTGCTCATCGTGGAAGGCGAATGGGGGCGCGTGGAAGAGATCACCGGCACCTACGTGGTGCTGCGCATCTGGGACGAGCGGCGGCTCATCATCCCGCTGCAGTGGTTCATCGAGAACCCGTTCCAGAACTGGACGCGCACCGGCTCGGAAATCCTCGGCACGGTGTTCCTCTACGCCGACTACCGGATGCCGCTGGATCCGCTGCGCGAGGAACTCGACCGCATCCTGGCCACCGCCCCGGAATGGGACCAGCGCGTGAAAGTGCTGCAGCTCACCGACGTGTCGGAGCGCACCATCCAGATCCGCGTGCTGGTGTCGGCACGTTCGTCGGGCCTCGCCTTCGATCTGCGCTGCCGCGTGCGCGAGGCGCTGGTGGCGTTCATGCAGCGTGAATACCCGGATTGCCTGCCGCAGACCCGCGCGCTGCTGGCGGGCGACCAGGGGGCGGCGAAGCCCTCGGGCCCGCCGCACGACATACCTCCCATGCAGGACGCCCCCGGCCGCGTGGTGCGGGGAGCCTGAGGGACTCAAGCCCTCGCAGTTCAGGTGCCGGAGCCTTCCTTGCCGGCCAGCGCCAATAATCCACCGTTCCGCCACCTGACGGGACACCCCCATGAATACGCTCTGGTTCCTGCTGCTCCTGCCCCTCTTCTGGCTCAACGCCTGCCGGATGCTCGCCGCGCGGTCGGGCTGGCGCGCGTTCGCGGCCCGTTTTCCGCAGCACACACCGCCCAGTGGAGAGGCCGTCCGCTTCGCGTCGGCCCGCATGGGGCGCGTCCATGGCATGCCGATCCATTACGCAAACTGCCTCACGGTGGCTGCGGGGCCCGAAGGGCTGTCGCTGTCCGCGCCATGGTTCGTGTTCTTCCACCGTCCGCCGATCACCCTGCCGTGGTCGCAGGTGGAGGCGGTGGAGCCCCTGGGCAACTCCGGGACAGCGCGCGTGCGGCTGCGTTCGGACGGCGACGGCCCGGCGGAATTCACGCTGATGGGGCGTGCCGGACAGATGGCGGCGTCCGCGTTCGATGGACGCAGGAACCCGGGGACATAGCCCGGCCCCGTGGCCGGGCGCGGGTCGGGCAGCCTAGGCCTGCCAGTCCGGCAAAGGCCGCCGCAGAAACTCCGGAATCGCTTCTGCCTCGAGCGGCCGCGACAGGTGGTAGCCCTGCACCGCATCGCACCCGGCCCCCGCCAGCATCGTGAACGCGGCACGGGTCTCCACGCCTTCGGCCAGGATGCGGTAGCCGAGCGAATGGCCCAGCGCGATGAGCGACTGCACCAGCAGCCATGCGCGGCTGTCGCCATCGATCGGCTTGATCAGCGACTGGTCCAGCTTCAGCAGCTCCACCGGAAGGCTCCGCAGGCAGGCGAGGTTGCAGTAACCCATGCCGAAGTCGTCCAGCGAAATCTGGGCACCCATGCCCCGGATTTCCTCCAGGGCGGCCTGGGTGCGCGCGCTGGTCATCACCGCGTTTTCGGTGCATTCCACGTGCAGGTAGCGCGGATCGACGCCGGCCGCCGCGCAGATCGCGCGCACGTCGCGCACGAACGAGGCCTCCTCCAGGTTACGGGACGAGACGTTGACGGCCATCGTGAGTTCGATGCCCTGCGCATGCCAGCGGCCGAGCTGCTCCAGCGCGGTACGCAGCACCCAGCGGGTGAATTCGTGGATGAGCGCGCCGCTCTCCACCAGCGGGATGAATTCGCCCGGCGACACGTCGCCCAGCTCGGGGTGGCGCCAGCGCGCCAGCGATTCGACGCCGGTGAACGCGCCCGCGCGCAGGTTGAGCTTGGGCTGGTACACCAACCGGAACTCGCCGCGTGCCAGCGCCGGCAGGATCTCGCGCACCAGGCGGTAGGCCCGGCGGTGGGCCGCATCCAGCGCGGCGTCGTGCCATGCCAGCGCCGCCCCGCGGCCCAGGCCGGAATGCAGGGCTGCGCTGGCCATCCGCAGGGCGTCGCTGGGGCCCACGGCGCCGGCATCGAACTCCACGAGCCCGGCCATGGGCGCCAGTTCGATCGCACGCCCGTCGAAGGCCATGGGGCCGCTCAGGGCGGCCACCGTCTCCGCGGCGAATTGCTCGCGTTGCGCGCGGTTGCCGCCGGCGGGCTCCAGGCAGAAACGCATCTCGCCCACGTGGTAGACGGCGACGCCCCGCCCTGCCAGCCGCTTGAGTCTGTCTGCGAAGGCGATGGCGAGGGACTCCAGCGGTTCGGACCCCACCGCGCGCGATTCGGCCAGCATGCGTTCGTGCCCCATGATCTCGACCATCATCAGCGCCGACGGCGTACCGGCGGGGCGGCCGCGCAGGTCCTCGAACAGCTGCGTGCGGTTGGGCAGCCGCGTCACGGCATTGACCCGGCCCGCACGCTGGTGCAGCTCGATGTGCGCCATGGTCATCCTGGCGAGCGTAGCCAGCTGGTCGCGCTGCTGCGGACTGAAAGTGCGGGGACGGTGGTCGAGCACGCACAGGGAGCCCAGCACATGGCCCGAATCCAGCAGCAGGGGAGCGCCGGCATAGAACCGGATGTACGGCTCGCCCGTCACCAGCGCATTGCGCTCGAAACGCGGATCGAGCACCGTGTCCTCCACCACCATGGCGTCGGCCGTCTCCACGACATGGGCGCAGAACGACGAGGACCGGTCGGTCTGCGCCAGGGAGAAGCCGAGGCGCGACTTGAACCACTGGCGGTCGGCATCGACGAAGGTCACCAATGACACGGGCATGTCGAAGATCTGGCCCGCCAGGCGGGTGATCTGGTCGAACTCCTCGCTCGCGGGCGTGTCGAGCAGCCCCGAGCAGTCGAGAAGATGGAGCCGCTCCCTCTCGCGGGCATCGGCAGACGATTCGTGGTCCGGCATGGAAGTACTTGTGGAGAGAAACCGAGTATGCGGCCGGGGCGCGGCGCCGGTGGTCGCAAAAAAGGGGGAAAACGCGCCCACGCAGGATAATCGCCCCTCGTATCGGACTCATCCGGCGGACGCCCCGGTTTCGGCGCGCCCGCCCAGCGCCATGGACAAAGGTATCAACTTGCAGAACGACAAAGAGCCATCGCCGATGGCCGAGGGGCACCCCGCCGATTTCTCCGCCCACACCCCCATGATGCAGCAGTACCTCGCCCTCTGAGTATTGAGACCGCCAGCAGAAAGCTACGCTGCAACCTACGCCGGATCGCTCGGGTCAATCGGTGCCCGGCACGCCTCCAGTGCCACCCGTAGTTGCCCCTCGTACCCCTCACGGCGCTCGATCTCCGCCATCGCCGCGCGGGCGAAA